>NZ_JRKB01000033.1:0-94009 GCF_000800945.1 Plesiomonas sp. ZOR0011 | reverse complement strand
AGAGATTCGAACTCTAGAACGCTTTCGCGTCGCCGGTTTTCAAGACCGGTGCCTTCAACCACTCGGCCACTCTTCCATTGGTTATTGTTGTCCTGCAATCACTTGGCTGCCGGAACGGGGCTTAATGTAAAAGATAGTCCGTACTGCGTCAATGGTTTTTACCGCATATTGCGTTCAATCGCCCTCTTTTTGAACACTTGCTAAAAAGAGCAGCAAACCCTGCACAAAAACTCGACAACAATATGATAAATAACAAAAAAACCAACCAGAATAAACTGGTTGGTTTCACGCAAAGAAAAGCGTAACAGTGGACTAAATTAGAAGTCGTAACGCAGACCCACTGCAAACACGTCATCAGTTGTCAGCTCGTTAGCTTTGGTGAACTGATTTTCGTCCAGCAGGTTGATTTTGTAATCTGCGTATACGCGGAAATTGTCGTTCATGTAGTAGGTCGCGCCGATATCAACGTACTCATTGTAAGTATCGTTGATATTCATGCCGTTGTCCTTCACATCGGTACGAATATATGCGATGGATGGTTCAATTTTGCCTTGATACTGGACAACAGCTTCGTAGCCACGCATTTTGTTGAAGTAGCCAGTGTTACCCGCCAGGTTGTTACCCTTGAAGTTGTCACGGCCTTCAGAATAGGTCATCGCAGCGTAGATGTTGCCATACTTGTACTTCAGACCCAGCGCAGTGATTTGTGCATCGTTGTCGCCACCGAAAGCAGCGCGAGTTTGCAGGTCAGTTTTCTTAGCGCTGGTGTAAGTTACCGCACCACCGAAGCTACCGAAACCAGTGTCAGCGAATTCATAACCCAGCGCAGCTGCGTAGCCGTCACCAGTTTGATCTTCGCCGTTGATCATGTCTTGATCGTTAGCAGTGGTGTACTGCAAACCACCGATAAAACCGTTGCTCTGGATCATGTACTTCAGCAAACCGTCAGTACGGCCAGTACCAAAGCTGTCATTTTGCTTGCCCAGACCATCACCACCAAACTCTGGCAGGATATCGGTGTAATCGTTAACGATAGTCATCAGACCATCTTGACGACCGTAGGAAATACCACCGTAAACGTCGTGCTGCAGACCGGCGTAAGCATAACGAACTTCGTTATCGCCGCTTGCTGGCAGGTTGTATTCGAACAGACCAATACCCTTCAGGGAATCGTTGATTTGAGTTTCACCGCGAATGCCAAAACGCGCATAACTCTGATCACCACGTTCTGCTTTGTCTGAAGACATGTAGTTCAGACCTACAGCACGGCCGTAGAAATCAATCTTGTTATTGTCCTTGTTGTAAATCTCAGCGGCTTGAGAGGCAGCTGAAACCAAAAGTGCCGGGATTACGATAGCAAGTACATTACGTTTCATGTTAGTTATCCTCACTGCTTTTCCATTTCTTATTGGCGTTATGCCTTGTGAAACTCACGGGACCTGACAGCAAAAATTAACGAGAACGAACGGTCAGACCGGTAACTATTCGTAATTTTTGATGTCAAACTCCCACTGGAGTACAGCAAATGTAAACTAGCTATTGTCTAGCACCTATGCCATCAGGTGTATAGGGGTATGCAAATTTTGAATAAGTATCACTGGTTATTGTCTCAAAACGTTCTCGCAACATGTCAATAAAACAGCGAATTTTGGAAGGTTGATTCCGTCTTGAGCGGTAAACTGCATAAAACGGTAATTCGAGACCATATTGGCCATCGAACAAATTAACCAGATTTCCCTCTTGAACATCCCGTAAAGCAAGCACATACGGCGACCAAATAATGCCGTGTCCTTGCAAGGCCATCCCATAAGCATGTTCAATATGAGAAAATGTCAGCGAGCCCTGTATTTTTTTCTCAATTATCTGCCCATCAGGCAGGGAATAGCGCACCACATCCGGTGGCAGCAGACCATCATCGAGCATCACAAACTGGTGCTGATCGAAATCCTCTGGGCTTTGCGGTATGCCGAATTTCTCCAGATAACTTGGCGCGGCGTAAAACGAACGGCGACCGGTGGTCAGGCGCTGGGCAATCAGATTGCCGTTATTAGGCTTGTGCTGGCACAGCAGGATATCGCCGTCAAAATCACTGTATCCATCCTGCACCTGCACGTTTTTCAGTACGATGCGAATGCCCGGATAACGGGCCAAGAAGTCGGACAGAAAGAAATTAGCCAATTGGGTGCCAACCCGTGCCGACGATGCAATCACCAGCTCACCAGAGACTTCCTGTTGGCTGTGATCGATAAAATTCTCCAGTTCCTTAATCTCATTCAGCACGGCATAGCAATGCTGCAGTACCCCGGCCCCAATCTCGGTTAACTGTATCTGGCGCGTGGTTCGCTCAAACAAACGCTGGCGCAGTTGGTCTTCAAACTGGCGTATCCGGCGGCTGACCGTGGGCTGGGGAATATCCATTTCTTCTGCCACCCGGCTGAAACTGAGCTTTTCCGCAACCCGAACAAATAAGATCATGTCATCAAGCTTAAATCGCATGGATTGGATTCCTCTTTCAGCATTAATCCAGCTAGAAAATCTGCCGCATAATACAGGATTCATCAGCTTTAAAAAGTCTGTCACCCCGTTGTAAAAAAGACACTAAGTCTGCTCTACACCGCCAAAATGGGGCTTTTTTTAGGGAAACGTGCGGTCATGGTATGAAAACGGAAAATTCACGCGATAAAAGCAAAATACAACCGGCGAAGGAACACCTTCATGCAGTACCACAAAAATCAATCATCATAAATATCATATGGTTATAAGATAAAGTTTGGTTATCTCGTTCAGCGCTGAACTGTTCAATGTATAAACAGCCAACTATTGTGTGATGATTGTATTTTTCCGATAAAAAACAGCCCAGCAGAATGCTGGGCTGAGGCTTAAACTAGAAACGGTTGTTGATGTTTTAACCAGTTAGTGAGCTGAGTGATGTCGCGATCCACCATCGCTAAACGCCAACACGGGGTATAAGGCCCAACTAGCAGCCCTGTAATATCCCCTTCCATATTGTCAATTTCGTGATCATGGTGATGACGATATGGAAAACGCTCGGCCCACTGCTGCAACTGCGCAATACGTACCGCAATATCGGCCTCGCTCCACTGCGCCGTTTGGCTTTGTTGTTGCTCATACAAGCTTTGCACTGCATCGTGTAACCGCACCAACAGCAATAATAAAGAGCGCCAATCTTGCAAGTTACGAGGGCTGGCATTGGGCTCAAGGTGCAGATAGTTCACCTCTTCATGCAACTTGCGATAAGCCCGATTAGCACGCCACAGATACACGTGCACGTTGTCAGCTTGTGCACTGATCGCTGACAGCAAACGGATCTCTTGTTCGATCACCCGTACCACATGGGCGTCAATCCACAGCCGAGTCCAGCTAGGCATAATCAGATGGATAGACAAAAATGCCAGCACCGTACCCAGCAAGGTATCGAATACACGGTAGAGCGCAATCACCGGCTCAGTCGGGTTCATCTGCGCAATGGCGAACACGATCAACATGGTCAGCCAAAACACATGCACCTCATAACGCGCCTTGTAATAGGTAGCGAACGCCATGAAGGTCACAACACACGTCAGGAATAAGATGGTCAGGCTGTTATGCAGCACCGCCAAAATCGCCAGTGCCAGCAGGCCACCTAAGAACGAGCCATAAAAGCGGTTACGGATCCGGTTTTGTGCCGCACCCAGCGGTGCAGTCAGTAGCACAATAAAAGCCGTGAGCGTGATCCAGTAGCCCTGCTGGACATGGAAATAGAGCGCCAAACTCTGAGCACACGTCATCACCACCATCATGCGCAGTCCGTGCTGGATCTCACGTGAGCCGCGCTGACAAGCCGCTTTCAGGCTATCGACAAAGCTGACGCTATCGCTTGGCCAAACCCGCTCAATCTCTTCACGATTCCACGTGGTGCTGGCGTTTTCTGGCGTCATCCCTTCAGCCGTGGATGGATTGCGTTGCTGCCACGCCTGTTGAATCCGGCTCGCCGATAACGCAACCGAATACGCCGCATCATTCACCGGCTCAGGCGCAAACGGGGGTAATTCCGCCGCCTGCTCCCGCACCGCGGCCGACACGGCCATTAACCACTTACGGGTGTCCCACGCCAACTCTTCATGCTGATTGAGCTCATACAGGGTTCGCGCCAAACTGCCTAAGCCGCCGGAAAAAGCCAGCAGCGTTTTAAACTCGCGATAGTAACGGCGATTACGGCGCGTACGCGGTACCGAGCGCAACCAGTTGGCCAGCACGCCCAGTGCGACATCGAAACGCTCACGCTGTACCAAGGTTTGGCGCGGATCGGTAAACGCGTGCGAAGCCAGACTTTGTAGGTAATCCGCCAAATTGGCGGTAGTCACTTTGAGTAACTGCTCACCTTGGCGACCAGAATCCCACAGCCATCCCACCAGCGAAAACAGCAGCGCCAACGCCACGGCACAAGTGTTAGCGGCCAGCACAACATGCCAAGAGACATGCTCTTGCGCAAAATGCAGCGCCATGATCAAGGTGAAACCGAAGTTATACGCAATCAGCTGAATGTACTTGCGCTGATTGCCCATCAGGCCATACACCATACCGAAGAGAGATAATCCCAGCATGCCAAACCATGGCGACAGCAAATACAGCTGCGCCATCAAGGTCGCCAGAATACAGATAAGACCGGATAACGAGAGGATCTTAGCGCGCTTTGGGTAGGAAAGATCGCGCCCCAATACGCCCACCAACCATGCGGTAATCAAGCCCCCCACCCCAGCGGACGGCTGACCCAGCCAAACAAAGAGTAACAGCACCAGCATCATCGGGATCGAGATACGCACCCCATCGGGCAAATCGGCTTTACTCGGGAACCACTCAAGCAAACGTAAACAAATTTTTTTCATACAGCACGCGGCATACGCAGGATATTTTTATTGTTGTGATTCAGATGTATTAATTCAGGCAGCGGATCGCGCGTTGCTTGCCGTAATGTTTGACACCAAGAGTGATAAACAGCAAAGAGAGCATCTGATACACCACCATCATGGATGGAGCCAGATGGGCATCAATGTCATCCGACAGGTAGATCCCGCCGGAGATGATCAAGAACAGCACCAAACACGCAGCACCAATATTGATCACGGAAGAGGCCAAAAATGCCGTAATGATAGAGGAATGGAAGAACTCGGCCCCTTTGGGAATACAACGAATAGCGTATTTCATGGAAAAGAAACAGCCTGAAAAACCAACGCCGATGGCAACCTCACTTTCATGCACAAAGCATGAAAACAACCCATCCAGACACAGAAATAACAGGTACACGGCACCGTAAGTCAGCGCAAAAGGGATAATCCATTTGTTGTTCATAATTGTGATAACAGCTAGCGGACGATAGAGGACTGAGTAAGTAAGAATACACGCAGCTTGTTGACTGCTTATTAAGTGGACGTAAGCCTACTCCCAATGTAATACGTTGTGAAGTCTTTTGTGATACAAATCGCATTAATTATATTATATTACTCAAGTTGCATATCGCGCCGTTTTCTTCGCTCTAACACTACTTTAGCGCTCACTTTTCAGCCACAGACAACATCATGCTTGCCATTTATTCTGTCTAACGACGCCCTGCGTATACCCAGAACATCGCCATACGGCTAACAGTGGGATCTCGTTCGCTTTAATGGTTTAATGGGCTACCTACTCCGTTACAGTCTGCTGTCGGAGTGCCTGCACCTTGAGTGCGGGTCTACGAATCGTTGCCTTAAAAAGTGAAGAGAATATGTCTGAAGATGTAATGCTGAACGCAGAAAACGACTGGAATGATGACGAGCTGATCGACAACGCCTACGATATTTTCCTTGAGCTGGCGTCTGATAACCTCGATCCGGCCGATATCATCCTGTTCAACCTGCAATTTGAAGATCGCGGTGCAGCGGAGCTGGTTGATGTCGCCACCGACTGGGGCAGCGAAATGGGTATTCCAGCCAGCAACGATCTGTATGCGGAAGTCGTGATCGGTCTGGTTAACGAGCAAGATGAAATCGATGATGTTTTCGCTCGGATCCTGCTCAATCGCAGTAAAGACATGAAAGAATGCCACATTCAGTGGAAGCAGTAAGCACACGCCAAGCCAAGAAGTGAAAAACGGGCGGGTAATACATACCCGCCCGTTTTTTATTTTGTTTTAACTCTAATTCTGATCCCTGTTTTAACGCCGATTTTAGCGTGCTAAGACCAGAGACTATTAATCCCGCGCAGCGACTGGTTGTCGCATCAATACCCACATGAAAAGCACGTTAACCACGGCGGTAAGCACGAACAAGCCACCGTATCCCATCCATTCAATCATCAACGAGCCAACCACCGGGCCCGACAAGCTGCCGACGGTATAGCTGATGAGGAGTGTCTGGTTCATCGCCACCAGCTCATGCTTGGCCACTTTCTCACTGGCCAGCGCCATGGCAATCGGATATAGCGTAAAGGCCGCAAAACCCACGCCGACTAGCGCAATCGACAATATCCAACGCGCATGACCAAACAGCAACCACACCGAGCACGCGATGATCAGCCCCGTTTGCAGCAGCAAAATGCGATGCCGACCGTATTTATCCGCCATCTTGCCCACCGGCAACTGGCCAACAATCGCCGCCGAAATCAGCAGCGCCATCCAGCGTCCGACCTCCGCATCATCCATCCGAATATGTTCAAGGAATAACGGCAACAAGCCATACAAGCTACCGAGCACGATACCGGAAAGCAGACAGCCCAAAATCCCGATGCGCGCAGCCGGTAATTTCAAAATCGGCAACAGCCGCACATCATCGGCTTTGTGCCCCATTTTCTCATTGGGCACCGCAAACATCGGGATGATCGCCAGCAGCATCAAGCCACTCATCCAGAACATAGAAGTAGTGAAATGAGAACCAGTCCAGCTCAGCATCAGCTGCCCACCGACAGAGCCCAGATAGAACACCACCATGTAAACGGCCAGTAAACCGCCCCGCTCTTCCGGCTCACCGAGCGTCAACAACCAGCTTTCAATCGACACCCAAATCCCCGCACAGGCAAACCCGACCAGAAAACGGGTGATCCCCCAGGTCAGCACATGTTCGGGTAACCACAAGCCACTGGCGCACACCACAAACAGCGCACAAAACAGCTGATAGCTACGCGCATAGCCCAAACGCAGCACCGTGCGGCCACACAGCAACGTCCCGATCAGGGTGCCGGCATAGTATGCCGATGTCACTATCCCTATTTGCCACGTTGAAATATCGGCTTTACTCAGCCACAGCGGGATCAGGGTATTTTGCTCCGACAGGGCCACCGTATTTAAAAAGACGCCCAACAACAACGGAACAAGAATGCGGACCAACGACAACATGAAAAACCACTCAAATAAATCAGGAAGAGAATAGACGTAACGGCGACATCACACAGGTGCACCGGGGAAAGCCGGATCACTTTCCGGAGAGAACAGTCCTATTATTAGCAAAAACTGTGTTAGCAAAAACTGCGCTTCGTTATACGCGAAAAAAGTTGTTCAGGGCGCTTCAGGGTGTAAACAAGCGTTAACATGATTTGTACACTCGGCCAGATTTATACCAAGCAATAGCGCATAAAAAAACAGGCCAGTCTCCTCTAAGAGATTGGCCTGTATACAGTTGCACGTCGAAACAGCGAAACCTCAAACTTCCCGCTATCACGCTGTCAGCGATCGCAGCGAAAATTACTGTTCGCTATGCTGCTTACCCAAACCGTACTCACGCAGTTTGTTGGCAATTGCGGTATGCGATACACCCAAACGGCGTGCCAACTTACGGGTACTTGGGTAGCTGCGATACAAGCGGGTTAATACCGAACGCTCGAAACGCTTGGTGATTTCATCCAACGAGCCATCAAGCTGATCGTCGCCCAAGCTAATTTCGGTTTCAAACTCCGGCAGTTCGATATCCTGCGGCGTCAGCACATTGCCTTCTAACTGACTCAAGGCGCGATAAATCGCATTACGCAGCTGACGCACGTTACCCGGCCAGCCATAATGGCAAAGAAATGGCATCAGCTCAGGCACTAACATTGGCCGTTCAATGCCCATTTCATCGGCGATCCGAGTGATGAACAGATTCGCCAGTTCAGGAATATCCTGCTGCCGTTCACGCAGCGGTGGCACGGTTAAGGTTAATACGTTCAGACGGTAATAGAGGTCTTCACGGAAAATGCCTTTATGTACCAGCTCCAGCAGATTCTTTTGCGTCGAGCAGATCACGCGGACATCCACTTTCACTTCATGATCTTCGCCGACACGGCGGAAGGTACCGTCATTCAAGAAGCGCAGCAACTTGGTTTGCATCTGCGAGGACATCTCGCCAATTTCATCCAAGAACACAGTGCCGCCATTGGCTTGCTCAAAAAAGCCTTTCTTGCTTTCGGTAACGCCTGGATAAGCCCCTGGCGCATGACCGAACAGTTCACTTTCCGCCACGTTATCAGGCAGCGCGGCACAGTTTAGCCCCAAAAACGGCAATGCACCGCGATGGCTACGTAAATGACACGCGCGCGCCAGCATCTCTTTACCCGTGCCTGTTTCCCCTTCAATCAGCAACGGGGCATCCAGCATGGCCAATTTTTTCGCCTGCGCGACCACCTGCTTCATCTTCGGACTTTCGGCCAGAATATGGCCAAATACGCTGTCGTCATGCACATTATGCATCTGCAGCTGACGCCCTAACTTGGCAGCAGAGCGCAACATCACCACGGCACCCGCCAGCAATGGCTTGCCTTCATCCGCAGTATGGGTGATGTAAACAGGGGTCAAATCCATCAGGTAGTCTTGGCCACGCACCACAATGCGCTGCGACACCGCTTCGGCGTGCTGCTCATCTTCCAGCCAGCGGTGGAAATTAAATCCACTGAGCAGATTCTGGATAGTTTCTTCCAGCAATTGCTCTTCGCTCATGGAAAACAGCGCCAAAGCCGCTTGGTTGACCAAATCAATCTTGCCGCGCAAATCCACAGAAAAGACCGGATCTGGTAGCGCCTGTACCAGCGCCTTAAGTTCAGTATGCTCGCGCTCTACCGGCATAAAACGCACTTTGCGTACATCCGTAATGCCGGGAATACGCCGGATCTCCGTCATCAGACTGCGGAAACTTTCAAAATCAATCTCAGGAAAGCTCAGGTAAATCCGGCCTCCGGTATCAATCTCAATGCCCCGTAAATCAATATCTCGTCCGACAAGCAGATCGAGCAGTTCCCGCGTCAACCCGACGCGATCTTCACAAAACACTTCCAGTCGCATACGTTACCGACCTTCGCGATGATTAATCCAGATGTGGGACGATGATACCCCGCTCTGTGCAACAGATGAAGGCACGTGTCATTATTTCTTGACAGAGACAGCGAAATTATGTGACTGAGAAAATTATCATCTTCACTAAACTCATTTTAAATCAATGAGTTATTAAAAATCGCTCTGCTATACTTTTTACAATTTGACACGGCAAAAACAGAATATCTTCCCTCTATTTACACCTTAATCTGCTGTTTTATCCGGATTTTCTGCATGCAATCGATACGTTTAGCAAAACTGAGGCAGTCTGTCAGACTGCCAGTAAGCGGATGATGTCGGCGCGTAAAGTTTCTGGTGCGGTCTGTGGCGCGTAACGTTCCACCACCTGACCTCGGGTATCAATCAGGAACTTGGTGAAGTTCCATTTAATGGCTTCAGATCCCAGCAAGCCAGACTTTTGTTTTTTCAACCAACGGTACAGCGGATCAGCGTGGGTGCCATTGACCTCGATTTTTTGCATCACTGGGAATGTCACGCCATAGGTCAGTGAGCAAAAACGGGCTATTTCCTCGGCCGAACCGGGCTCTTGTGCGCCAAACTGGTTACACGGGAAAGCCAAAATCACAAAACCCTGCGCTTCTAACTCGCGATACAGTTTTTCCAACTCAGCGTACTGTGGGGTAAAACCACAGCGGCTGGCAACATTCACCACCAACACCACTTGTCCACGCAAAGATTGTGTATCAAAAGGCGTACCGTCTAACAACGTCAGGGGGAAATCATAAATTTCGGACATAACAGGCCCTCCATGGTCCGGTTTGCTTCACGTGCTACGAACACGCATCATGTTGAAATGGCATGCATGCCATGCGCGTAGCCAACATGCACATATGGAATGAGTGTAGCGGGAAAGCGGCAAAATGTATGGCAGGGAAAATAGTGCTTACAGAAAGAGTATAGAAAACAGTCAAAAGCGTGAGCGCCGTTATAAATCGGCGCTCACGTAGGGGTTAGATATCTTGCGGATGTGACCGGTTACTGCGCCGGATTTTGCGGCTTACTGAGCAGCTGTTTAACCTGCGTCAATAACTCCTGACGGATCATGCCCAAACGCGGTTTGTCATCGTTGATCCACGGCAGCGGACGGCACAGCTCCATCGCCTTGATCCCCAAACGCGCGGTCAGGAGCCCAACGCCAATCCCTTGCGCCGCACGGGCCGATAAGCGTGCAGTGATATCTTGCGACAGCAAATCGACGCCCACGTCACGTACCACATCGGTCACGCCGGCAAATGCGATGTTAAACAGCACCATCTTTAGCAGCCGGACACGGCTGAAATACCCCAGCTCAATGCCATACAGATTGGCGATTCGATTCACTAAGCGCAAATTACGCCAAGCGATAAATGCCATATCCACCAGCGCCAACGGGCTACAGGCCACCATCACCGCCGATTCCGCAGCATAGCGACTGATCTCAGCCCGTGCCTGCTTATCCAACACCGGCTGCACCATGCTGGCATACAGCCGGATCACTTCCTGATCATTGTGGGTATCTTGTAACTCGGCGCGCCAACGCTGCAAAACCGGATGCTGCGCATCCAGCAACGATTGATGTGCTAACTTCTCGCAAAACGGCCGCGCTTGTCCGATCCCTTGGCTGTGTAGCAGGTCCGTGGCGACTTCACGCTCACGCTCACGACGGCGTAAAGTCAGCAAGCGTCGCCATTCACTGGCCAGTGAGCCAATTCCCGCGGCTAACACCAAGCCACCCGCGCCAGCGGCGGTGAGCAGAACCCAATCGCCCCCTTGCCACGCATTAATGACGCTATTAACCGTCTGGCCCACCGCCGCAACGCCAAAGCCGAGTAAGCCTACGCCCAGCAAACGACGCCACAGACTGCTCCGAGGCTGTAAGGCTTGTGTCACTTGCTGATCCAGCGTGGCTTCGGTTTCCACTAAGTCAGTTTGCACAAACGCAGCATCCTGATTAAAGGTCTGCTGTGGACGCAATATCTCTTCGCTGCTGACCGCTTGCGGCTCGGCAAAAGTGATCTTCGGACTCAGCGTTTCGGTATGACGCTCGTTCGCTGCCATGCGCTCGCTATCCGGCTTGATCGTCGATTCACGGGTATTCATCGCAGCTTATCTCCCAGTAAAAACTCCATCGCAGCATCCATACGGATATGCGGTAATGGCTCGTCCGGCGCACTGACGCGCGGACGGAAAGATTCAAAATCAAAGTGTTGCTGCTGCCAAAAGGCTGCTGACGGCAGGCGCGCCGGAACATCGCCCGGATACACCAGCAGCGGCGCGCCATCACTGAGGCGGTGACCACGCAGTGCGCTCATCGTGCGTCCTTGATGTTGCACTTGGCCCACTTCAGTGGCTTGCACCGAGGCCAGACTGATGCAGTCCATCGCAATGCCCTCAAACGCCGCGCTTTGCCACGCTTCTTGCACCAGTTGTTGCAGCAGTGAGACCTGATTGGCGTGCTGGTCGGGCGTCACATGATCTGACTTGGTGGCGGCGAACATCAGTTTATCGATGCACGGCGAGAACAACCGGCGCAGCAGTGTGCGTTTACCGTAATGGAAACTTTGCATCAACTGCGCCAGCGCCATCCGCATGTCATTAAACGCTTGCGGGCCGATATTCAGCGGTTGCAAGCAATCCACCAGCACAATCTGACGATCAAAACGGGCAAAGTGATCGCGATAAAAGCCTTTCACCACATGTTGGCAATAGTGCTCGAAACGGGCCTTGAGCAAGCCTAAATTACTGTTTTTATCTGCTTTACTAAATGCCGTTTCATCTAACGCCCCAAACGGCCCCTGTTGACCCGGCCACGGGAAAAATTGCAATACTGGCGCATCGGCTAATTCGCCCGGTAACACAAATCGCCCCGGTTGGATAAAGTGCAAGCCCTCATCTTTACAGCGCTGCAAGTACGCGGTGTATTCACGCGCAATATCAGCCAATAAATTTTCATCAGCGGGTGCATGTGGATCGCACTTAGCCGCGAGGGTCAACCAAGGCCGCGCCCATTCCGCCCGCTCACCTTGCAGCATATCCATCATCTGCTGTGACCACTGGCGATAGCTTTGCTCCAGCAGAGGTAAATCCAGCAACCATTCCCCCGGATAATCGACGATCTCCAGATTCAAGGTGGCCAGCTCACTTAAGTGCCGCAATAGTGAATGCTGAGGACGATAACGGATATTCAAGCGAATTTGGCTGACGCCACGAGTGGCTACCGGCCAGGCCGGAGGGTCAGAATGCAAACTGAGCATGCCTTCATCATAGGCAAAACGCGGGATGGATAAATCACGCTGCGGAATACGCTTGATGCCTTGTATTCGCTCTTCGCGCACCGCAGAAAATAACGGTAAGCGCGCACCGGCATTCACATGCAGCAGTTGATTGACCAACGAGGTAATAAAAGCCGTTTTTCCGCTGCGGCTCAGACCGGTCACCGCAATACGCAGATGCCGGTCTAAACCGCGGTTTACAAAGGTCGAGAGTTCATTTTTTATCAGATTTTTCATGCATACTCACAACAGATCAGAACAGTTGTCTGATTATACGCCTTATAGCTGACGAAATTTGTTTCGTACCTTAAAGGTTTCTGATGTCACATACCCTTCTAAGCGGCGCAATTGGGTTTCCAGTTCGGAAAATTCCTGATCCAATGTCTGGATCCGGCGATGAGCCGACTCCCCCGCCTGCCACGTTTTAGACTTGAGCGCCGGCTCTTCGTAAACCGCCTCGCCTTCGCCAGTGTATTTATCCATAAACAGCCATGCGGCCAGATAAGCCAAAATCACGATCCCCGCACCACCGAACAAAAACACGGTGATCACCATGATCCGCACCAGCCACACTTCGATGCCAAAGTAGTGCGCCAAACCAGCACACACCCCTGCCACTTTGCCTTCGCGCGGATAACGATACAGGTTGCCATTACCGGTCATGATGGCTCCCTCCAGTTCGGGTGTTGAGAGTCTAAAATCACTTCCAATGAACGAATACGCTCGCGCATCTGCTGCGCTTCACGGGTTAACACCTCCAAACGGCGGCGCTCTTCTTGGCTCAACCCTTCGCCCAATTCACGCTTGCTGCGATAGTGCAGCCACAGCCAAACGGGCGCGACAAACAGGAAGAAAATCGTTAACGGCACAGACAGGAAAAAGCTTCCCATTGTTACACTCCCTTTCGATATGCAGGGCAGCAGGCTGCCCTGACGATAATAATGATGGTGCGATGGATTGCGCGTCCATCAGCCTAAGCAAAACCGCGCTAACCGATACTCAAAGATGGCACAGTTAGTCTTTTTGCTGCATTTTAGCTTTCAACGCGGCCAGCTCACGGCTGATATCATCATCGGCCTGCAGTTCGGCAAACTCGTCATGCAAATTCTTTTGCTTACCGATAGTCATACTATCTGCTTGCGCTTCCATCTGATCAATACGGCGCTCAAATTGCTCAAAACGGGCCATGGCCTCATCCAAGCGCGAATTTTCCAGCTGGCCTCGCACTGATCGCGATGAAGCCGCAGCCTGATAGCGTACCTGCAAGGCCTGCTGACGAGCGCGGGTCTCGGTCAGTTTTTTCTCCAGCTCTGCCACTTCACCACTCATGCGCTGAATGCTGCTGTCGACGGCGTCCAATTCTTGCTCCAGACCTTGGATCAACTCCGCCACTTTCTGACGCTCAATCAGTGCCGCACGCGCTAAATCTTCACGCGATTTACGCAGCGCCAATTCAGCTTTTTCTTGCCACTCACTTTCTTGCGCGCGGGCGTGACCAATTCGACGCTCCAGTTGCTTACGCTCCGCCAAGGCATGCGCAGAAGTAGAACGCACTTCCACCAGTGTGTCTTCCATCTCCTGAATCATCAGGCGGACCAACTTCTGCGGATCTTCAGCTTTATCCAGCAGCGCATTGATGTTGGAGTTCACAATGTCAGCAAAACGTGAAAAAACACCCATAATAGTTCTCCTGAATTAGGGCTCCGACCTAAGCGGACCGCTAACTGTTGTTCATTTCCGGCTACGCACTCGGGTGGTTTATCCCACTTCCGTGCTACGCAGCGACCTGTTCACTGCTATAACCATATCAAGTTGCATGCCAAGTTTTTCACTGCACATAATCAATTGATTAATAACAAATTAAATAAATGGATGGCTTTCCGACGGGGATAATGCTATGACTAAATTAGCTAAAAAATAGTGAAAATGACCACTTAAGAGATCTTGCCGATCTGTACTACATAGCATGTTGCCCAACGCGTGAGTCTCGATTCGAGCATAGCGTTGAGCTGCTATGTGAATAAACAATGTGAATAAACATTTGGTCATCTCGCCTCGCCACAGGAGCACCAACGCGCCATGAAACGTAACGACAACCTCATCGGCGTCGCCGACAGCTTTACCCGCGTACTGGAGCAAGTCTCCCGACTCGCGCCGCTGAACAAACCGGTGCTGATTATCGGCGAGCGCGGCAGCGGTAAAGAGCTGATCGCCAAACGCCTGCATTATTTGTCGCGCCGCTGGCAAGCTCCACTGCTAACCCTGAACTGCGCAGCGTTAAACGATAACTTGCTAGATTCGGAACTGTTCGGTCACGAAGCCGGCGCTTTTACTGGCGCACAAAAACGTCACGCCGGACGCTTTGAGCGCGCCCAAGGCGGCAGCCTCTTTTTGGATGAATTGGCCACCGCGCCATTGCGGGTACAAGAAAAACTGCTGCGCGTCATCGAGTATGGTGAGTATGAACGTGTGGGCGGCAGCCAAAAGCTTGAGGCCGATGTGCGCCTAATCTGCGCCACCAACGAAGATCTGCCAGCCAAAGCCGCACGCGGTGAATTTCGTGCCGATTTGCTAGATAGATTGGCGTTCGATGTGATTAACCTGCCCCCGCTGCGCCATCGCCGCGACGATATCCCACTGCTGGCTGAATTTTTCGCCGTAGAGATGTGCAAAGAGTTAGGTTATCCGCTGTTTGCCGGTTTCACCCCACACGCACTGAGTGCATTAAATGAATACCCGTGGCCGGGTAACGTGCGGGAGCTCAAAAACGTGGTCGAACGTGCAGTATATCGTAATGACACACCGCAAGAGCCAGTGCATGAGATTATCTTCAATCCCTTTGTCGATTGGGAAGCCGCCCCGTTATCAAGAAACTCAACTCAGACAAACGAATTCCCTTCAACTACAGGCTTGCCATCCGCTAGCCCATCCGCCTCAGTGCCTGAGTCAGCGCTGGCCTCAGCTGCTACAGCCAACTCACAACCGATGGCGCTCAACTTCCCTGTGGATTTAAAAGCTTGGTTAGCCGCGCAAGAGCAGCAGGTCATTCACTCAGCGCTGCAGCAAGCCCGCTATAATCAGAAACAAGCCGCCACGTTACTGGGGCTCACTTACCACCAGCTAAGAGGGATCTTACGCAAGTACCCCGAACTGCAATCGTTGGACGCAATGTGACCCATTTTCTTTACCTGCAACATGCCCGGTCACAGCACCAGCAGCTCCGGTATTGTGCAATAAATCGCCAGAGGTTGGCGTTCGGCAAGAGTAATGTAAAATGATGCCCTTGTTAGAAAAAAAACGAGTCAACATGAGCGGCCTGAAAATAAGGTGTGGCGTTTCGTTATGGCATGCGTGGTACTGGATCAGCGGTCTATTTTTGCTGCTGGCACAACCTGCATGGGCTAACGAAACTTTGCCGGCAGAGATTTATCAGAAAGGATTCGTCTACTGTACCGCCGGTAACACCAATATCCTGAACCCCCAGCGAGTCAAGGCCGGGGTTACCATTGATGCTATCTCCACGCAGGTCTATGACCGACTGCTGGACATCAATCCTTTTACCTATCGGCTGATGCCTTCTGCTGCCGAGAGCTGGCAGATCAGTGACGCCGGACGCACGTTTACCTTCAAACTGCGCCGCGGCATTCAATTTCACCAGACCGCTTGGTTTACCCCAACCCGCGCCCTGAACGCTGATGATGTGGTGTTCAGCCTGCAACGGATTTTCGATCCGAAATCGCCATACCATATGGTCGGCGGCGGTTCTTATCCCTATTTTGATAGCTTGCAACTGGGTAGCAAGATTGAGTCCATCACCAAGCTCAATGATGACGAAGTGCAAATCAAATTGCTGCGTCCGGACTCCTCCTTCCTAACCCACTTAGCCACGCACTTTGCGGTGATCCTGTCCAAAGAGTACGCCGATCAACTGCTCAAAGAAGGTAAACAAGAGCAGATTGACCGCCTGCCGATCGGCTCTGGCCCGTTCAAGTTACAAGAGTACCGTAACGGACAGTACATCCGTCTCGCCCGTCACGACGAATATTGGAAAGGTCGAGCGCGCATTGCCCAAGTGGTGGTGGACTTCGCGTCAGGCGGTGCTGGCCGGATGGCCAAGCTGATCACCGGCGAGTGCGATGTCCTGCCTTATCCGGCAGCTAACCAGATTGCCTTGCTGCGAGACGATCCTAGGCTGAAGCTGAGCGTACAATCGGGGATGAACGTCTCTTATCTGGCGCTCAACACCCAAAAAGCGCCGCTGAACAACCCGAAAGTGCGCCGCGCACTCTCTATGCTGGTCAATCGCGATCGTCTGCTGAAATCCATTTACTACGGTACTGCGGAGCCAGCGCGCTCTTTGCTGCCGCCGGTTTCATGGGCGTTTGACCATCGTCTGGCCGAACACTACTACACCCCCGCGGAAGCACAAAAGCTGCTGGAGGAAGCGGGTGTGTCAGATCTGAAGCTCAAATTGTGGGTACCGACCTCCGCACAAAGTTATAACCCGTCACCACTGAAAATGGCTGAGCTGATCCAAGCGGATATGGCCAAAGCGGGGGTGAAAGTGTCAATTATCCCGATCGATACCCAAAGTTTTGAGCGCGGTATGCTGCAAAGCGGCGATTACGACATGGTACTGACCGGTTGGGTTTCCGACAGCGATGACCCCGACAGCTTCTTGCGCCCTCAGCTTGGCTGCAACGCCATCGACTCCGGCAGTAACTACGCGCGCTGGTGCGAGCCACGTTTTGATGCCTTCTTACATGCGGCCCTGACCACCGACAAATTGGCCAGCCGCCTGCTGTTTTATCGCAACGCCTTACAAATTATGGAAGAAGAAACGCCTGTGATCCCAATTGCGCACTCACTGCGCCTGCAAGGGCACCGCGCCGACCTGAACGGCTTGGTTCTCAGCCCGTTCGGCAGTACCTCGTTTTCCGAAGTTTACCGGCAGGAGCCTGAGCAATGATCATCTACACCCTGCGTCGGCTCAGCCTGTTGGTGATTACGGTGCTGATCCTGACCCTCATCGGCTACTGGCTCAAAAGCTATGGTAGCGCGCCGTCTGATCTGTCATGGTTTGACGGTTACAGCCAGTACCTGATGGCGTTGAGCGATGGCAACTTCGGCGTCTCCAACGTCACCGGAGAGCCACTTAGCGAACAATTGCTGAACGTATTTCCGGCTACGCTGGAGCTGTGCTTGCTGGCCTTTATTCTGGCGCTGATCATCGGTATTCCGCTCGGTCTGATTGCCGGTGCGCGCCGTGGTCGCTGGCAAGATTTAATTATCTCCGCCATCGCGTTGGTTGGCTTTTCCATCCCGGTATTTTGGCTGGGGATCTTGCTGATCATGCTGTTTTCCCTGCACTTAGGCTGGCTGCCGATTTCCGGTCAGCACAGTCTGCTGTATGAAGTGCAGCGGGTAACCGGATTTATTCTGGTGGATGCGTGGTTATCTGACTCCCCGTACCGCGAGCAGATTATTTACAACACCGTGATGCACATGATTTTACCGGTGGTCGTGCTGTCGTTATCGCCAACCACTGAAGTGATCCGCTTGATGCGCGCCAGTACCGAGCAAGTGGTCGACAAGCCCTATGTAAAAGTGGCGGCCACCCGCGGGTGGTCACGACTGACCATTTTACGCCGCTCGATTTTGCGCAACGCCCTACCACCGATCATTCCTAAATTAGGGCTGTTGTTTTCCACCATGCTGACACTGGCGATGATCACCGAAACCGTGTTTAGCTGGCCGGGTATTGGCCGCTGGTTAATTCAAGCGCTGAACCAGCATGACTATGCCGCCATCTCCGCCGGTGTGGTGGTGGTGGGTAGCTCCGTTATTTTTATCAGCGTGCTGTCGGAACTGGTCGGCGCCGCGGTTAACCCGCTGATCCGTAAAGAATGGTACGAGGTTCACTGATATGCCACACCGTACTGTAATGCCTAGCCGTATGGCACATACTTGGAACCTGTACCGGGGCGATACCGTCTCGATGATCGGTTTTTATGGTCTGCTGTTTTTGCTGATCTTGACCGTCTTTGGTCATCACATCGCCCCGTTTGCACCGAATTTTCAGTTCATCGACAAAGAGCTGATGCCGCCATCATGGGCGGAAAATGGCAAAGTGGAGTTTTTCTTCGGTACCGATGATCTGGGGCGCGATATTTTCAGTCGTCTGATTTGCGGCACCCAATTGACCTTCGGTAGCGCCTTTTTAGTAGTTTGCACCGCCTCAATTGTCGGCACGCTGATCGGTATCGCGGCGGGGATGTCCAAGGGTCTGAAATCCTCGATTTTAAACCACACGCTGGATGCGCTGCTGTCTATCCCAACCCTGTTGATTGCGATCATCGTCGTCGCGCTCACTGGCGCCGGTTTACTGCACGCCATGTTTGCTGTCTGGTTGGCGCTGGTGCCCCGTTTTGTGCGCGCGGTATATACCGCCGTGCACGATGAGATGGAAAAAGATCACATCACTGCAATTCGCTTAGACGGCGCGTCCAACGGCTATATTTTGCGCTACGCCGTGCTGCCAAACATCATGGCGATGCTAGTCACTGAATTTACCCGTGGTTTTTCTGTGGCCATGTTGGATATCGCCGCATTGGGCTTTTTGGATCTCGGTGCCCAGCGCCCAAGCCCTGAATGGGGAGCCATGTTGGGTGAAGCCCTCAGCTTGCTGTATATCGCACCGTGGACCGTCACCCTGCCCGGTCTGGCGATTTTGTTCAGTGTGATCATTGTTAACCTCGCCGGTGACGGGCTGCGCCGCGCCATCAACGCAGGAACCGAGTAATGCCACTTTTAGATATTCGTAACCTGACGATTGAAATCATGACTCCGGCTGGGCCGGTAAAAGCCGTGGATCGCGTCAGCTTGATCCTCAACGAAGGTGAAATCCGCGGGTTAGTGGGCGAATCAGGCTCGGGTAAGAGTCTGGTAGCCAAAGCCATTTGCGGGGTCAGTAAAGATAACTGGAAAATCACCGCCGACCGTTTTCGCTTTAATGACGTCGACATGCTGCGCCTGAGCAATAAAGAGCGTCGCCACTGGGTAGGTCGTCATATCTCGATGATTTTCCAAGAGCCGCAGTCGTGCCTTGATCCTTCTGAGCGCGTTGGTCGTCAATTGGAAGAAACCATCCCATCGTGGACGTTCAAAGGCCACTGGTGGAAACGTTGGAATTGGCGCTACAAGCAAGCCAAGGCGCTGCTGCACAAAGTGGGGATCAAAGATCACCGCGAAATCATGCGCAGCTACCCGTATGAGCTCACCGAAGGGGAATGCCAGAAGGTCATGATTGCCATGGCGCTGGCCAACCAACCGAAGCTGCTGATTGCCGATGAACCGACCAACTCGATGGAGCCGACCACCCGCGCGCAGATTTTCCGTCTGCTGGATCGGATGAATCAGCTGAATGACACCACCATCTTGCTGGTCAGCCACGACTTACTCAGTCTGACGCAAACCGCCAATAAGCTAACCGTGATGTACTGCGGCCAGACCATTGAATCTGGTACATGCGAGCAGATTTTAGAAACGCCGCACCATCCCTATACGTTGGCGTTGCTGCGTTCGATGCCGGATTTTCGTGAGCCACTGCCGCACAAAAGCCGACTCAGCACCCTGCCCGGCGCAATCCCGCCGCTGCAGCACTTGCCGATTGGTTGCCGCTTGGGGCCGCGCTGTCCGCATGCGCAGAAAAAATGCATTGAAACCCCAGTGCTGCGCAAAATCAAAAATCATGAGTTTGCCTGCCACTTCCCGCTTAACGTAGAGGAAAGCCAGCTGTGAGTGCCCTATTAGACGTCACCGGACTCAGTAAAACCTTCCGCTACCATACCGGTTTATTCCGTCGTCACACGGTGGAGGCGGTGCATCCGCTGGATTTATCGCTGGATGAAGGCAAAACCTTAGCCATTATCGGTGAAAATGGCTCCGGTAAATCCACCCTCGCCAAGCTGATTGCCGGCATGGTGGAGCCGACCCAAGGCGAGATCCGCGTGCATGGCGAGCGCCTGTGGTATGGCGATTACCGCCATCGCTGCAAGTTGATCCGCATGATATTCCAAGATCCGAACACCTCGCTAAATCCCAAAATGCAGATTGGTCAAATCTTGGAAGGCCCGCTAAAGCTGAATACCGATCTGACCGCCCAAGAGCGGGAAAATCGGATCATTGCCACACTGCGCAAAGTCGGCTTACTGCCCGATCACGCCAGTGTCTATCCACAAATGCTGGCCACCGGCCAAAAACAGCGTGTCTCGCTGGCGCGCAGCTTGATTCTAGAGCCAAAAATCATCGTGGCAGATGAAGCACTGACCCAGCTGGATATGTCCATGCGCTCCCAAATCCTGAACCTGATGCTAGAACTACAAGAAAATCTAGGGATTTCCTATATTTATGTAAGCCAGCATATGGGTGTGGTCAAACACATCAGTGATAAGGTGCTGGTCATGCAGCAAGGGCATGTGGTGGAGCGCGGCGATACGAAAACGGTATTTTGCGATCCACAACATGACCTGACACGCCGAATGATTGAAAGTCATTTTGGTGAGGTGCTGACCCCAGCCGCGTGGGAACGACCGGTCGAAATTTAACGCCTAGCTTTACCTATGCGTAGTCTCTGCCAAAGCAGAGACTACGCACACATTACCCGCCAATCCCCGCTCATTTGACGCTCAATCACCGTTAAATCTAGCCACTTTTTCCCTTCGCAGCAGCGCCAGACTGCTCGGATGAGCAGGTAGACATGTCGACCACAGCGTGGAACATGGTAGAATCACTGAATTCATTCTTTCGTACAAAGCCGTATTGATATCAGTTTTGTAGACAACAAGGATCTCTTGTGATGGGTTTTCTGACCGGTAAACGTATTTTAATCGCAGGCGTAGCCAGCAACCGTTCTATCGCTTACGGCATTGCTGCCGCTATGCATCGTCAGGGCGCGGAACTGGCCTTCACCTACCAGAATGAAAAACTGAAGTCTCGCGTTGACGCGATTGCAGCCGAGTGCGGCTCTTCCATCGTGCTGCCATGTGACGTTGCAGAAGATGCCAGCATCGATGCCATGTTCGCTGAACTGGCCAACGTATGGCCAAACTTCGACGGTTTTGTTCACTCCATCGCTTACGCTCCAGGCGACCAGCTGGACGGCGACTATGTTGACGCCGTAACCCGTGACGGTTTCCGCATCGCTCACGACATCAGCTCCTATAGCTTTGCCGCGATGGCGAAATCTTGCCGTAAGATGCTGAACCCAGGCTCTGCACTGGTCACGCTGTCTTACTTGGGTGCTGAGCGCGCTATCCCTAACTACAACGTGATGGGGCTGGCGAAAGCCTCTCTGGAAGCTAACGTGCGTTACATGGCGAATGCTATGGGCGCTGAAGGCGTGCGTGTTAACGGTATCTCTGCCGGCCCTATCCGTACTCTGGCCGCTGCGGGTATCAAAAACTTCAAGAAGATGCTGTCTCACTGCGAATCTGTCACTCCAATTCGCCGTACTGTGACCATCGAAGATGTGGGTAACTCCGCCGCATTCCTGTGCTCTGATCTGGCTGCCGGTATCTCCGGTGAGATCCTGCACGTTGACGGCGGTTTTAACATCGCTGCGATGAACGAATTGGAAGTTAACGAGTAACAAGCAACGGATAAGACAGCGCGAATAGGTTCACTCTCGTTTCTATAACGTTAACGTTTGTTCCTATCACGCTGTTTTCTACCAAGCTTGCCTCTATTAAGCTTATCTCTATCAAGTTCTGAAAAATCCGCTACGGCGGATTTTTTTATGTCGGTAGGTAATTCAGACCTTCCCTATTCCTTTTCTCTGTCACACATCCCACTCTTCCAGTGAGCGGTTTACCATCCGCCAATCCGGAATCTGCCTCACAAGCCGTTATCTTAATGGCATGTAAATCCGCCGCTCGCGCGCAAGCCTACTCCGGCCACTCTCGCCCTTCACGTATACTGCGGACATTGTGTTTTGTTACGCGTGGCGATTTTTCTGCTCGGTACCTTTTATCTTACCTGCCACGCCTCAAACAGGAATTATTGCTATGCACCGTGCCGCACCCCGAGTATCCCTGCCCATTTCACTGGTTAGCTTAATCATCGCCATCAGTGTTGCCCCAACCTCTCATGCGGCGACAGAGCAAGAGCGCAGCCGACAAGCGGCTGAGATAGCCCGTCAGTTACTGTGCGCTAGCCAGAACTCGCTGAAAGAGTGTTTGGATGTGAATCAAATCCTGACAAACCCCGGCTATGATGACGGCCAATGGCATGGCGATAACGGGCAATGGGATCAAAATGGCTCGTGGGGGAACAGTCCGTGGGAAAACAGTCCGTCGCAAAATAATGGCCAGTGGGAAAGCAATAACGGTACCAACAATCAAAACGGGCAGTGGCAACAAAACCAAGATGGCTACCCGCGCACCATCCGTATTTCTCGCTTACAACGACACTATCCACTACGTAATCAGCAAGCGCTGATCCAATTTGAGGTAGCGGCCGCAGCCACCTATCTGGTCAATGCCGAGCTCTATAACCGCGACGGTAACCGCGTTGCCAGCGCCCAAGCGCAAGCAACCCGACAGCGGACACCGATGACCTTGGTCGTTAATAATCCGGGCACTTATCGCCTGCAAATTCAGGCTAATAACGGACTTGGTGCACAAAACTATACTGTCAGCGTTACCGGTCGCAACGGGATCAACCCCGATGAGCAATCCAGCACCCAGCCAGCAGATTATCCGGAGTATCAAACTGGCACGCCGTATCAAGCCGGTGATGTGGTTCGCCGCAATGGTCGCTTGTATCAATGTCGTCCGTGGCCAAACAGTGGGTGGTGCGGACAAGGAGAGTTGCACTACGCTCCCGGTACGGGGATGAATTGGCAAGATGCATGGCAATATTTTCGCGGGTAATTTCGTGAGTCATCACCATTGACCTTTTTCTAGAACGGTATTTTTCAAAATCGGTATTTTTGAACATAGTTGTCGCCCTCCGTTTGCAACAACGCCAAAAACAAAACGGCAGCCCTAAGGCTGCCGTTTTACATGAGCGTATCCAAATAATTATGGCTTTGTACTTTGCTCTGCTTGTGCTTTTGGCACTTTCGGTGCACTGCTTTCTGTTACCGGTACACTTTTCACCGGTTCGCTGGCGCTTTTGCTTGGTGAACTCGCGCTGGGCGTACTTTCGAGTTGCGTGTTACTCGCTGGGGTAGCCTCTACTTTTTTACTTGTACTGCTTACTGCGGTTTGCTCGCTCACCTGACACGCATACTCCGTACCATTGATGGTTAACGCCGCCGCCTCTCCTTTGCCCCAGAACAACACGTCATACTGGGTGTTCACCCCACCATAGCGAATACCGCTACCTGATGGTTGGATAAAAGACACCACCTGACTATCCGGCTCACCACTGCTATCGAGCGTGATATTGGCCGCTTGCGGTTTGGTTTCATTATAAAAGGTCACCGTAACCGGGTCTGGTCGCCCTTTGCAGCTGTACACCACAGGAGCCAATGGCTGGCTCAGTTGATACTTCACCTGCAATTCAGCAATACGCAGCTGATAATTCTGACGAGTACAAGCCGGCAGATCACTGCTCTTCCAGCATTCGTTGCGCCCTTTGATCCAGCCGCGCTGGGTGGCCTTCAGCCACGCAGAATCGGTGCCTTTGGCCACCGCTTCCTGATAAACTTTTGCCATCTTCTGATCCAGCGCCGCTAAGGCCGGATCGCTACAGATCAGCTTTTCGACTGAGCCGGAGGATGTTTTACAATCAATCACCGGCGTATGTGCCAGCACCGGCATACTGCATATTCCCAGAATAAATAGGCCTGCTGAGCGCTTCATTGTTGTGTGTCCATCAAGTTCTGTTATCTCTACCGCGCAGGGTTTTAGCAATCTTCGGTCATGAAGTCTACAACCAGACCGTAGACTCTCGATAATCTTGTAGTATAAGCCATTCCCACATCGCGTCCTGCACGAAACATGCGGTGTTAAACGCCGACCACGCGCCGTTGGCGACGGTTCACTGGCGGACGCGCGGCATCTGCCGCCCGATGCGGGCAATAAGCAAGAATCCTGCCGAGATAAATCTGCTTAAAACCGCTCAACAAATGGTATTATCGGGACTAACCGATAGATTACTCCCTTGCCGGATAGGTTTATGTTTCAAGATAACCCGCTGCTTTCCCAGCTTAAGCAACAAATGCGTGAAAACACCCCACAAATCGAAGGTGTTATCAAAGGTACCGACAAAGGTTTCGGCTTTATCGAAACTGATAATCAGAAAAGTTATTTTGTCCCGCCTCCGTACATGAAAAAAGTCATGCATGGTGACCGTGTGGTAGCCCTGCTGCGCACTGAAAAAGAGCGTGAAGTTGCCGAGCCTGACAGCCTGATTGAGCCGTTCCTGAGCCGTTTTGTTGGCCGCATCCGCAAAGGCCGTGACGGTAAGCTGAATGTCGTTCCAGATCATCCACTGCTGAATGATCCGATCTCCTGCCGTCCGGTAAAAGGGCTGGATGCAACCCTGAACGAAGGTGACTGGGTTGTCGCGGAGATGAAACGTCACCCGCTCAAAGGCGACCGCGGTTTTTATGCCGACGTAACCGAATTCATTACCCATGCCAATGACCACTATGCGCCATGGTGGGTAACGCTGTCACGCCACCAGCTGGAGCGTGAAGCACCAACCGCCACATTCAACGGCATGTTGGATGAGAGCCTAACCCGCGAAGACCTGAGCGAACTACCGTTTGTCACCATCGACAGCGCCAGCACGCAGGATATGGACGATGCGCTGTACATCCAAGCCACCGATAATGGCTGGCAGTTGACCATCGCCATCGCCGATCCAACCGCTTACGTGGCTGAAGGCAGCGAGCTGGATAAAGAAGCCAGCCAACGCGCGTTCACCAACTACCTGCCGGGCTTCAACATCCCAATGCTGCCACGCGAGCTGTCTGATGACCTGTGCTCACTGCGTGAAGGCGAGCGTCGCCCTGCACTGCTGTGCCGCGTTAGCGTGCATAAAGACGGCTCTCTGGGTGACGATGCGCACTTCTTTGCCGGTTGGGTAACTTCCCACGGCAAACTGGTGTACGACAACGTTTCTGATTGGCTGGAGCAACGTGAAAACTGCTGGCAGCCTGAGAACGCTGTGGTTGCCGAGCAAATCACGCAGCTGCACCAGATGGCGCTGGCACGTACCCAGTGGCGCAGTGAGAACACCTTAGTGTTCAAAGACCGCCCTGATTACCGCTTTGTGCTGGATGAAAACGGTGTAGTTACTGACATCGTGGCCGAGCATCGTCGTATTGCCAACCGCATGGTTGAAGAATCGATGATTCTGGCGAACGAATGCGCCGCCAAGGTACTGGCGGATAAAGTCGGTTTCGGTATCTACAACGCGCACGCGGGTTTCGATCCTGAGCTGGTTGACCAAGCGGTGACTATCCTTGGCAACAACGGGGTCGAGTTTGATCGCGACACCCTGCTGTCACTGGACGGTTTCTGTCGCCTGCGTCGTCAATTAGATGCGATGCCAACCGCTTATCTGGATGGTCGTATTCGTCGCTTCCAAGCTTACAGTGAAGTGAGCGCCGTACCAGCACCACACTTTGGTCTGGGCCTGCAAGCCTACGCGACTTGGACCTCACCAATTCGTAAATACGGTGACATGGTCAACCATCGCCTGCTGAAAGCGGTGATCCGTAACGAGCAGCCTGCAACTCAGCCAAGTGAAGCGCTGACTACACAACTGGCCGAGCGTCGTCGCTTTAACCGTATGTCCGAGCGTGATGTCGGTGATTGGTTGTACTCCCGCTTCCTGCAGCCAAAGCTGGCGGAAAACCGCAGCTATCAAGCCGAGATCATCGATGTATCGCGCGGTGGTTTGCGCGTCCGTCTGCTGGAAAACGGTGCCGTCGCTTTCGTTCCTGCGCCATTCATTCACCAAGTGCGTGATGAGCTGGAATGCAGCACCGATACCGCGACCATTTCCATCAAAGGTGAGCCGGTTTACCGTCTGGGCGATACCCTACCAGTGACCTTGGCTGAAGTGCGGATGGAAACCCGTAACATCGTTGCCAGACCAACGCCTGCAGAAGCACCAGCCGCTGAAGTGAAAGCAGACGCAGCTGAAACGCCAAGCGAAAACGCACCTGCAACCGATGCGCAGTAATTCGCGTGTGTAGTAACTCACGTTTACTACCGCGATATATTTAGTCTGCGCTAGGCAATAAAAAACGGATGCAATTTGCATCCGTTTTTTTATGTGTTATCTACCAAATCAATCAGATATCAACACAACCAAAAGAGATATCTATTTTTATTTAAAGAAATAAATAAACAGGGTAATCAATGAAGCATTGGCAAAATCGATAAATAATGCCCCAACCAGCGGTAAGACAAAGAACGCTTTTTGAGACGGGCCGTTACTTTCAGTAAATGCTTCCATATTTGCCATCGCATTCGGTGTACCGCCCATACCAAAACCACAGTGACCAGTCGCTAACACCACCGCATCATAATCACGGCCCATGCAGTTATAGGTCACGAAATAACTGTACAGTGCCATCAGTAAGGTTTGCGCCAGTAAAATCACCACCAGCGGTAATGCCAGTACACTGATATCCCACAAACGTAACCCCATTAACGCCATCGACAGGAACAGAGATAAAGAAATATTACCTATTGAGTCAATGACATAGGTATTAACTTTTTTCCCCATTTTATCCATTACGTTACGGGTAATCGCCGCCACAATCATCGGACCGATATACACCGGCAGCACCAGACCCAACACATTTAATACATCAGCCAAAATGGAGCCGACGCCCATAACAATGATGACTTTTAAAATGGTGTCGAACGCTGAACGCTCATAAATATGATTACGGTCTTCTTTTAATTCGATATTTTCTTCAGTTTCATGCTGGTCGTCATAACGGCTTTCCGCATGCTTTAGCAGCAACAATTTACTGACCGGTCCACCGATCACACAGCCAGAAATCAGGCCAAACGTCGCGGCGGTGATCGCCACAGCGGTAGCCCCTTCGGCACCAGCAGACTCCAGCAATGGCCCAAACGCACCGGCTGTACCATGCCCGCCAGTCAACGCCACCGAGCCAGCTGCCACACCAATCAGTGGATTTAAGCCAAATGCCGAGGCCAAGCCCACACCCAGCAGGTTCTGCAACACGGCCAATACCAGTGCCACCAACAAGAAAAAGACAACCTGAATGCCGCCACGTTTGAGCATTTTCAAACTGGCCGAAAAACCGATAGTGGTAAAAAAGGCCACCATGAATAACTGGCGAATACTGTCGTCAAAAGTAAATACAAACAAATCAGTCATGTGCCCGAACAGTGTGATAAACGAAAAAATCACACCGCCAATCACAGGCGCAGGAATAAAATATTTACTAAACAGTGAGACACGCTTTTCAAAATAGCGTCCAACCAGCAAAACCAACACTGCTGTCATCAGTGTGGTTATCATCGATAACGAAATTACATGCATTCAGAAAAATCCTATTTTTTTATTTTCGTGATAGCCGAAATCCGGCTTAAAACCCTTTCCTTCTTAAAGTAAAAACCGTCGGTTTTATATCAATGCAGAGCGGGTACTCTGTTTAAGCGCTATGCTTCATGTTCAGGCTCTGAATAGCTGTAAAATGCGTTGATAACCTCAGCGCTGGCGGATAATTTACCGTGAGATGGAAAGCTCCGAGCGCAATGCCACTGCGTCTCACAAGCTATCGTCTATTGTGCATATCAGTCACAATCAATCCATGCTAAATCTGTTTCGCAAATTATATTGTGGTTATAATTTGCAACAAACAGTCATACTCATCTCTACCAGCTAATTGCCTTCATTTATCCGCTCACTTGCCGCATTACTACCGCATTATCTATTCTGTGACCATGTGGCTTTTTTCACTAAAAACAACCACATTCACCGTCTCGCTCATTAGCGATGAGCAAAACCCGTTTATTAACGCCCCAATAAAACCGCACATTCCTAAAATGCCGCCTTGAAATAACACGGATATTTTCTGGCTTGGCACTTTTTTCGCACTTTTATTGGGCCTTACCTGCACAGAATTTGCGCAATACAAGAGCATAGCCTTTTGTATTATAACATAAAGTTTACGAAACCTCTAATCAGGAACAAAAAGACCCTGAAGCACCTCGCAGATTTTCCCGCAAACCAGCGGCGATAAGCATGCTCACCGACTGACAGCAAACCGTGGAGAGCGATACCTTATCAGTGATTTTATTTTGCGCGATTGCAGTAACATCTTTGCCGCGCAAACGTTTTCCTTTTATAATCAGCCACGCTTTTCAGGACTGAATCTCTTTTTCTGCCATATAAGGGTTATTTCACCATGTTAGGAACTGCACTGCGTCCGTCGGCCACGAAAGTGATGTTGTTAGGTTGTGGGGAACTGGGCAAGGAAGTGGCAATTGAATGCCAGCGGCTCGGGATTGAAGTTATCGGCGTTGATCGTTATTCCGATGCTCCCGCAATGCAGGTGGCGCACCGCAGCCATGTGATAGACATGCTCGACCCTGTAGCCCTCCACCAGCTGATCCGACAAGAAAAACCGGATTATGTGGTGCCCGAAATCGAAGCCATCGCCACCGACACATTGGTCGATCTGGAACAACAAGGGCAACAAGTCGTCCCCTGCGCGCAGGCAGTAAAACTCACCATGAATCGCGAAGGCATCCGCCGCCTCGCCGCTGAAACCCTCCAACTTCCCACCTCCCCTTACCGCTTCGCCAGCACCGAAACTGAATTTCACCAAGCCGTGCTCGAAATTGGTTTCCCTTGCGTTACCAAGCCGGTGATGAGCTCATCCGGTAAAGGGCAAAGCGTGCTGCGTAGCGAAGCCGATGTCGCCACCGCGTGGCAGTATGCCCAAGAAGGTGGTCGAGCAGGGAAAGGCCGCGTGATTGTGGAAGGTTTTGTAGAGTTTGACTTTGAGATCACCTTACTCACGGTACAAGCGGTGGATGGGATTCATTTTTGTGCGCCAATTGGTCATCGCCAAGAAGAAGGCGATTATCGCGAGTCATGGCAGCCGCAGCAGATGAGCGAAACCGCTTTAGCTCGCGCTCAAGAAGTGGCGGCAACCGTTGTGCACGCGCTGGGCGGTTACGGTTTATTTGGCGTTGAGCTGTTTATCCGCGGTGATGAAGTGCTGTTTAGCGAAGTGTCCCCACGCCCACATGACACCGGTCTGGTCACGCTGGTTTCACAAAACCTGTCTGAATTTGCTCTGCATGTGCGAGCCTTCCTCGGCTTGCCTGTCGGCACCATTACTCAATACGGCGCGGCCGCCTCTGCGGTGATCTTGCCCACGCTGCACAGCCACGATCTGCGCTTTGGTGGCCTGTGCACAGCATTAAGCTATCCGCAGGTACAGCTGCGTCTGTTTGGTAAACCGGAAATTCGCGGACGTCGTCGTTTAGGGGTGGCGTTGTGTAATGCGAGTACCACCGAAGCAGCCATTCATACTGCAAAACAAGCGGCTGACAGCATTTGTGTGAACGCCTAATCGCCAAATCCGGCTGAAAAACGCGGTTGCGAGTTTCAGCCGGTCATGATTCAGGCTAGAATCAGGCGTCTTTATCTTTATACCTTTATCTTTATACCTTTATCTGTCATACCGCATCTGTCACGCCACGAATCGGTCGTGAAATGACAGTTTCGCACCAGAAGCATGACCAGCAACTTGAGTAGTATTGTGGCGGCCGAACTTAAATATCTCGCGGGTTATCCCGAAACACTGCAACAGCAAGTCCGTGATGCTATCCAGCATAATAAGCTGGGGGAATTATTGCGTCGTCGCTACCCTTCCCAGCACGCGATCAAAAGTGATAAAGCACTGTATCAATATACGATGGAGCTGAAAAATCACTACCTGCGTACCGCCCAGCAACTCAGTCGTGTCAACTATGACAGTAAAATCAATGTGCTCAAACATGCGTTGGGTTTGCACACCAGTGTGTCGCGGGTTCAGGGCAATAAACTCAAAAACAAAGCTGAGATCCAAATTGCCGCGCTGTTTAAAGAAGCACCCGCTGAGATGCTGCGCATGATTGTGGTACACGAGCTGGCTCACCTGCGTGAAAAAGAGCACAACAAAGCTTTTTATCAGCTTTGCCTGCACATGGAGCCGGCCTACCACCAGCTGGAGTTTGATACCCGTTTATATCTCACGCATCTGGATCTGTACGGAAAACTGTATTAGCGCCGGCCTCATGCCGCCCATCGCCTCTTTTACGGAATCACAGTAACACAGCATGAAAACAGACAGCCAAATCTGCCAGGAAGCGGCACTGCTTCCTGTTTCCGATGTTGCCCAAAAAGCCGGTTTTCTGCCGGACGAAGTCCTGACGCTGGGTGAACATAAAGCCAAAATTCGTCTGCACACCTTGCAACGTACCGCCCAGCAACCAGACGGTAAATTTGTGCTGGTAAGCGCCATCACCCCAACCCCACTGGGCGAAGGTAAAACCGTCACCACCATTGGTCTGGCGCAGGGATTAGCCGCGCTGGGCGAGAAAACCATCGCCTGCATCCGCCAACCGTCGATGGGGCCGGTATTTGGCGTCAAAGGTGGCGCTGCCGGCGGCGGTTACAGCCAAGTCGCCCCAATGGACGAACTCAACCTACACCTGACCGGTGACATCCATGCCATTACTGCGGCCCATAATCTGGCCGCCGCCGCACTGGATGCTCGCCTCTATCATGAAAGCCGTTTAGGTGCTGAGCACTTTACTGAGCGCACCGGTCTGCCACGATTGGATATCGACCCACAGCAGATCGTGTGGAACCGCGTGATGGATCATAACGATCGCGCCTTGCGTAAGATTCGTATCGGCATCAATCCGCCGGGTAGCCATGCCAATGGCATCGAGCGTGAGTCCGGCTTTGATATCACCGCGGCGTCCGAACTAATGGCCATCTTGGCACTGGCGCAAGACTTGCCGGATATGCGCCAACGTCTCGGCCGTCTGATCTTGGCTTATAACCATGCCGGTGAGCCGATTACCGCCGAAGCCTTAGGTGTCGCGGGCGCAATGGCGGCCATCATGAAAGACGCCATCAACCCAACCCTGATGCAAACGCTAGAAGGGGTTCCGGTGCTGATCCATGCCGGCCCATTTGCCAACATCGCGCACGGTAACTCCTCCATTATCGCCGACAAAATGGCACTCAAGCTGGCCGATTACACTGTCACCGAAGCCGGTTTTGGCTCTGATATGGGGCTGGAGAAAGCCTGTAATATCAAAGCGCAAGTGGCAGGGAAAGCGCCAGATTGCGTAGTATTGGTCGCCACCTTACGTGGGCTGAAAGCCAACTCGGGGCGCTATAACCTCAAACCCGGGCAGGCCATTCCGCCATCCTTGTTTTCCGCCGATCAAGAAGCACTGGAAGCGGGTTTTACCAACTTACAATGGCACATGGATAACGTGCAAAAGTATGGTTTGCCGGTCGTGGTCGCCGTCAACCGCTTCCCGCAAGATACCGATGCGGAATTGCAGTGGCTATGCCATCGCATCGAAGAGACAGGATGCCGAGTCGCGCTTAGCGATGCATTCAGCCAAGGTGGACAAGGTGCGCTGGCGTTGGCACAAGCGGTCATGCAAGCCTGCGAGCAACCCGCGACCTTTACACCGCTCTATCAGCCTACGGCGCCGCTGATCGACAAACTCAATGCCGTTGCACGCCGGGGGTATGGCGCGAAGTGCGTTGAACTCTCACCACAAGCACAGGCGCAATTAGCCCATATCGAACAGCTCGGTCAGCAAGAGTTGTATGTCTGTTTGGCCAAAACGCCGCTCTCTATCAGTCACGATCCAGCGCTCAAAGGCGCGCCACAGGATTTCGTGCTGCCTATCCGAGAGCTGAATCTGTGCGCTGGCGCTGGCTTTGTGTATGCGCTGTGCGGCAACGTGCTGACCATGCCGGGGCTGCCTGAGCATCCTGCCTACCTAGGCATCGATATTACCGCGGATGGCACCATTGTTGGTTTAGGCTGATTAGCGGATATCGCTAACCGGTCTAACAACAACCGCAGATAAAAAAGAGCGCCCTTTCGAGGCGCTCTTTTTTTTGTTTCTGTTTCTATGTCGATTTCTATTGCTGTTCAGCCCAGAATGCTTACCAATCGGCAAATTCCGCAATCGGCGCTTTGCCGTGACTTTCCAGAAAATCGAGTAATTTACGCGGCGAGGAGTTCAACAAACGCTCATGTGGGAAACCCGCCTCATTGATTAAACGTAGCGAATGCTCAAAATCCCCCAGCGAGAAAGCAATGTGGGAATCCGACCCCATCACCAGCCACGCTCCGTGGCGTTTGGCTGCTGCAATAATCGCCGGACAAGTATGCTCACTGCCCGCCCGCGAAACCACAAACGAGGAGTTGTTCACTTCCAGCGCGACACCGCACTCGGCAGCAGCTTTCACCACCTCATCGACATGAATTGGAAACTTAGGATTGCCCGGATGGGTGATGATCTGCACTTTGCCACTTCGGATTGTGTTGATCAGCGCATCGGTATGCACATCAATATCTTGCGGGGTAAAAAAGGGATCGTGTAAACCGGCTTGGATCAGATCAAGAACTTCCCACATTTTCTCGGAGCAATCAATCTCGCCCTGACGATTACGAATATTGGCCTCAATACCGCGTAAAATGCCCACGCCATCAACAATTCGTGGGATCACGCGTAAATTCATAAAATGCCAATGATGGGGAGAATCTGCCGTTTCGGGGCCGTGATCGGTAGTTGCAAACAACCGGATCCCTTTACGTTTTGCCTGCTCAATATAGTCATGGATGGTGCTATAAGCATGGGTACTGGCAATCGTATGGGTATGCGTGTCTACCGGAAACATCACGGACTCCTTCCTGCAACTTCATGTCATTGGGGCATATTTTCTGCTATACGCCGGACAAACTACCCTCACAGGGTACACTGCTCACCGGCAGAACCAAAGTTTTCTGCGCCCCAAAAACAAAAAATCCCCGTGCATTAGCACAGGGATTCTTGCAGCAAATCACAAGGATTAACGGGAGGATGCGTGACCTACCATGCCACCAACAACCGCGCCACCGACGGTGCCCAACGCACTGCCATCAGACAGCACATGGCCCACAACAGCACCGGCTGCCGCGCCAATGGTGGTATCACGTTCACGTTTGGTCATATGGCCATTTGCGCAGCCCGCAACCAGCATCACGGCAGACAGTGCCAGTACTGGCAATGTGATTTTTTTCATTATTCACCTCATAAACGATGCAGCAAACAGGGAAAGCGCCGCAGTCGCTTTCCCTAAAACGCGCCTACTGTATGAGATATTTTGCCTATTGAGAAGATGTCGCTATTTGACGACTTCCCCGCTCGCAATCACGGCTTCGCGCACCTTGTCAGAAAACGCCAGCGCTTCTTTACGGATCGCCTCTTCATCCACAGTCAGCAGTTTGCGATCTTGCATCAGAATGTTGCCATCCACGATGGTGTGGCGAACGTTCGCGCCGTATGCCCCGTAAACCAGCGCCGCAAATGGGTTATACATTGGCACCATGTTTGGCGCTTTGGTATCAACCACAATCACGTCAGCCAACTTGCCGGTTTCCAACGAACCCAGCTTGTCTTCCATGTGCAGCGCTTTGGCTGAGCCCATGGTTGCCATTTCAACCACCGTCAGTGGAGGCATCGCCGCGCGGTTTTTGGTCGCCAGTTTATGCACTTTCGCCACCTGACCTAACTCATCCATGGTGGTGATAGTGTTACCTGACATTGGGCCATCAGTTCCCAGACCTACGCGAATGCCTTTTTCCAGCATCGTCGTCACCGGCGCAACACCTTTAGCAGACTTGATGTTAGCACTCATGTTGTGCGCCACACCCACGTCATACTGCTTGAGCAGATCCATGTCCTTGTCGTTCACTTCAATGGCGTGAGCAGCCAGCACTTTGTTGTTCAGCGCGCCAATGTCCGCCATGTACTGCACTGGGCTCTTACCGCCAGTGCGTTTTGCAATCTCTTCCACTTCACGGTCAGTTTCAGCCAAGTGGATCATCACCGGCACATCCAGCTCCTGTGACAATTTAGCAATCTGCTGCAAATGCTCGGTCGTGTTGGTATACGGCGCGTGTGGCGCAAAAGCCGGTGTAATACGTGGGTGATCTTTATATTCGTTGATAAAGTTCACCGCGTACTGAATGCCTTCGTCGGCATTTTTAGCATCCGCAACCGGGAATTTAATCACTGATTCACCCAGCACGGCACGCATACCGATTTTATCCACGGTTTTTGCTACTTCATCTTCGAAGTAGTACATATCGGCATAGGTGGTCACACCGCCTTTGACCATTTCTACGTTGGCCAGATTCGCGCCAACACGCACCATGTCACGGGACACCATCTTGTTTTCCAGAGGGAAAATATAACGGTGCAAACGATCCGGCACATCATCTGCCAGCGAGCGGAACACGGTCATCGACGCATGCGTGTGGGTATTGATAAGACCGGGCATCACAATGTCACCGTCCACATCCAGCACTTTATCTGCCTTATATTGCTTAGCCAGCTCTGGGCCACCAACGGCAATGATCTTGTTGCCTTTAACCACAACAGTGCCTTGCTCAAAGACCTGATTTTGCGGATTCATGGTCAGAACCGTACCATCAGTGATCATCAGATCCGCTTGCTGAGCGGCATAACCAGAAAAAGAGACTGCGGCAATCGTCAGTGCAAGCACAGACTTGGAGAATGACGACTTAGAGAACGGCATAGTTACCTCAAACGGCTGGGCAGAAAGTGGCAATATGATACTGACCACGCAAACGCAGGCAAACGTTTACGCAACCAGTTTTAAGATGCGTGATCTGTTTCACGACTAGCAAATAAAACAATACGCACTAGGCTTTATATATCCCCTGTTGCCGGTCTTTCCCTGTTTAGGTCTATTCTGAGGGAATGCCCCTTTTTTGGATGTTGGAGCCATCGCCATGCATGCACTGTGTTACGGTCACACCAAACCCACACTTTTGTTCCTGCACGGCCTTGGAACCAACTCTACAGACTGGCAACCGCAACTCAGTGCGTTTTCCCCTTATTATCGTGTCCTCGCGCCGGATTTACCCGGACATGGGCAATCCGAGCCACTGACATCACACCGCGGTATTCCGGAAATGACCCGTGCCCTGTCGCGCTGGTTACTGACACAAAATTGCGGGCCGGTGATCGTGATAGGTTTGTCACTCGGTGCATTGGTGGGATTGGAGTTATTGCTCAAACACCCACATCAAGTGCTGCATGCCATTTTGATCAACGGTACGACCGATCTGCGCTTAACGGATCCGGATGTCAGCCGATTTTTCACCCAGCGCATCTGGTTTGTTCGCTTATTTGGCGTGGAGAATATGGCTAAAGCGGCCGCTCCCCTGCTGTTTCCGGATCCGCAATTGCATGCGGTGCGTGAACGCTTTATCCAGCAGCTCAGCCTAAACTCGAAAGCCCAATATCTACGCCTACTGTACAGCCTACAAAATTGGCAAGCCTCCGCTGAGTTGATGCAACGAAACTGCGTGCCCGTCGATATCGTCAGCAGTGAGCTCGATTATCTCAGTGAAGCGCGTCGTCGTCGTTTATTTGCTCCACTAAGTTATTCGCGTTTTCATACTTTGCCCGGCCTTCATCATGCCGCCCCCGCAGAATCACCAGAGCGCTGCAATCAACTGCTGCAGCATTTGCTATACCAAGCGCTACGCTAACCACAATCGTTAACGAGGTGAACGACAGGCCGAGGTCTGGGTTGTACTCATACTTATATTGCGTATTTGGATATTGCGTATATCGTTCCGCCCCATCACTGCCGGCCTAACCACCACTTCAAACCTAACGCACCAAGCCTAATGCGCCGCATCTCAATAGAGGGATAAATACAACACGCCTCTTTCTTGTTATTTTCTGGTGCTGAACCACGTAAAACTCCCTGTTCACCTGCGTTTAGACGGCATTTTCTCGCCCGAATAGCAACGTAATCACGCCATTGCCTCCTCCACAAAGATGCTTTTTTATGCACAATTGTGAATAGCTTATTTTTAATTTTTTATAACCAATAAATTTTTATTCCACGCAGCAAAATGCTGACACCCCGTAGCTCAGTAACAAGCTGAAAAACATCGGCTATTTCGTTAACAGAAAACAAAACATAATGACAACAACGCGTCCCTTTTGTGGTCAATGAATAGCCAAGCACAACAAATTGCATAAACAAAGCTCGAAATAGACCGAAAAGTTCGGTAACCTTACGCCCGCTGCGCAGACCAGTTCATGCATTTCTTGCTGAATAAACATCACGCTGACGCGCTGCCAGCAGGGTATAAATGTGTTCCAGTGCACGTTTCAGCAAACTTTAGTTTGCCCTGAGAGTGGGCAATTCGTAGTCTGGCATGCGTTTGACTGATTAATTACAACACTCAATGGAATGAACAAAAGGAAAAGTTACCAATGACAGAGGCTCCATCGACCTTTAAAAAGGTCCTAAGAACACTGCCAATGGCAACCCTGATGCTTCTACTTTCGGCTTGTACCACTACCACGGCACATAAGGGTACTGACAAGAACGCCGGCACCCAGTTGTCTCAGGTGCAACAAGCATCTCAGGCTGAGTTCGAAGAATTAGTCCGTAATGCCAACGTAAAAACCAAAATTTTGGATCAATACTCAGAATGGCGTGGCGTTCGTTACCGTTTAGGCGGTAACAGTAAGAAAGGCATTGATTGCTCAGCCTTCGTTCAACGCACGTTCTTAGAACAATTCGGTATTGAGCTGCCTCGCTCCACCAGCGGCCAGCAAACCACCGGCACCGCCATCAACAAGAAGCAACTGGAACCGGGCGATTTAGTTTTATTCCGTGCCGGCTCGACAGGGCGTCATGTTGGTATCTATATTGGTAACAACAAGTTCGTACATGCTTCCACCAGTTCAGGTGTGATGATTTCCAGCATGAACGATGGTTATTGGAAAAACCGTTACCGTCAGGCACGCCGTGTGATTTCCGTTAACGAAGCGACTTAATATTTCGTTCGCTCTTTTCGTTATAAAATCTTAGTGCACCCGTGCATGACAAGAAGCCTAACGAAAGGAGTGACCAATGGGTCTTCGGCAGGTCTGTGTGGCAGTCTTAATGACTGCCGCGCCATTATTTACGGCACACGCGCAAATCAACGAAGGCTATGCCTTCGCTGCCATCGGCTCTCCTAAATACGCCGCAGAATTTAGCTATTTCGATTACGTCAATCCAGCCGCACCTAAAGGCGGCAATGTCACGTTGCACGCTATCGGCACCTTCGATAATTTCAATGCGTATGCCCAACGCGGCGTGCCTGCCAGCGATAGCTCAACGCTTTATGACACCCTCTTCACCTCGTCAGCAGATGAAATCCAAAGTTATTATCCACTGATTGCGGAATTCGCCCGTTATCCCGATGATTTCAGCTGGATGGAAGTGCGCATCAATCCCAATGCCCGTTTTCAAGATGGCAAGCCAATTCGCGCAGACGATGTGGTGTTCTCGTTTAACAAATTCATGCAACAAGGCGTTCCACAATTTAAGACCTACTACCAAAACGTAAAAACGGTGGAAGCTCTGACACCGCTTACGGTTCGTTTCGAGCTTAAGTCTCCCGATCGCGCCTTGCTGCTTAGCCTGATTGGCGGCCTGCAAATATTGCCCAAGCACTTCTGGGAAAATCGTAATTTAGCCGAACCGCTCATGACGCCGCCCGTCGGCAGTGGCCCGTATAAAATTACTGACTATGCCATGGGGCAATATGTGGTCTATCAGCGAGTTGCCGATTATTGGGCCGCTAACCTGCCTGTCAACCGTGGACGCTATAACTTCGATACTATCCGCTATGACTATTACCGTGACGACACCGTCGCGCTGGAAGCGTTTAAAGCGGGTGAATACGACTTTCGGCAGGAGTACGTCGCCAAATACTGGGCAACACTCTATACCGGCCCCAATTTCACCAAAGGCTACATCATTCGCGAAAATATCCCGCACAGCATCCCCCAAGGGATGCAAGCCTTGGTGTTCAACACGCAAAACCCCTTGTTCAAAGACCGTAATGTCCGTGAAGCGCTCAATCTGGCCTTCGATTTTGAATGGTTGAACAAGACCATGTTTTATAACCAGTACACCCGGACGCGCAGCTTCTTCCAAAATACGCCTTATGAAGCCAAAGGATTGCCTTCCGAGCAAGAGCTGATGGTCTTAATGCCCTTCCGCCAGCAGGTTCCAGAAGAAGTCTTTACCGATGAATACCAGCCTTCCAAAACCGATGGCTCCGGCAATAATCGCCCGAACCTGCGTAAAGCCATGGAATTGCTTGAACAAGCCGGTTGGGAGATCCGCGATCGCAAGCTGGTCAATAAAGAAACCGGACAGCCGTTTATCTTTGAACTGCTGACATACAGCAGCAGTAATGAGCGCATTGCGGCGCCGCTAAAACAAAACTTAGCGCGTCTTGGGATCACCATGAACATTCGAGTCGTGGATACCTCGCAGTACATCAATCGCCTGCGTAAACGGGATTTCGACATGATTGCCAGCGGCTATGCCGCTGCGCCATTTCCAAGTCCTGACTTGAAGCTGGCGTGGCACTCTAAGTTTTTAGACTCCACCTATAACTTAGCCGGCGTGACCGATCATGTGATTGATACCCTGACCGAAGAGATTGACCGCGCACAAAGCGATCCGGAGAAACTGCTGGCGCTCGGTAAAGTGCTCGATCGCGTGCTGCAATGGAATATGTTCGTGATCCCGCAGTGGCACCTGAGCAATTTTCGCGTCGCGTACTGGAACAAATTCGGTAAACCGGCGGTTCGCCCAGCTTACGGACTCGGTTTTGACACTTGGTGGGTGGACATTAATAAAGCCGCCAAACTGCCCAAGGCTCGGCAATAACGCGTTATAAGGAATCACCTATGGCGGCATACTTACTACGGCGACTGCTGTTAATCATCCCCACGTTGTGGGCGATCATTACCGTCAATTTCTTTATCGTGCAGGTCGCCCCCGGTGGGCCGGTGGACCAAGCCATTGCCGCCATTGAGCTGCAACAAGATGCCGATGTACTCGGTCGCTTTAATGGCAAAGCCGGCGCTGAAGTACAGGTGAGTAAAACCGATACCAGCTATCGCGGCTCGCGAGGCTTAGATCCAGAAGTGATTGCCGAAATTAAAACCCGCTTTGGTTTCGATAAACCACTGCATGAACGCTATTTCACCATGTTGTGGGATTACCTGCGTTTTGACTTTGGCAACAGTCTGTTCAAAGGTGGTTCGGTGATCAGCTTGATCGTGGATCGCATGCCGGTCTCTATCTCGATCGGTTTATGGAGCACCCTGATCATCTACCTGATCTCAATCCCTCTAGGGATCCGCAAAGCGGTATACCACGGTAGCCGTTTTGATATCTGGACCAGTAGCTTAGTCATCATCGGCAACGCTATTCCTGGCTTTTTGTTCGCCATCTTATTGATCGTGTTATTTGCCGGCGGCAGTTACTTTGATTGGTTTCCATTGCGCGGTCTGGTGTCCCCCGATTTTGCTAGCCTCCCTTGGTACGGCAAAATCGCAGATTATTTCTGGCACTTAGTGCTACCCATTACCGCCACCGTCATCGGCGGCTTTGCCACGCTCACCATGCTGACTAAAAACTCGTTTCTCGATGAGATCCGCAAACAGTATGTGGTGACAGCGCGCGCCAAAGGGCTGACCGAATCCAAAGTGCTGTATAAGCACGTTTTTCGTAATGCCATGTTGCTGATTATCGCCGGCTTTCCGGCGGCCTTTATCAGCATGTTCTTCACGGGCTCCATGCTGATAGAAGTGATGTTCTCGCTGGAAGGTCTTGGGCTGCTCGGCTTTGAAGCGACCATGCAGCGCGACTATCCGGTCATGTTCGGTACCTTGTATATCTTTACTCTGCTGGGATTATTGCTGGGGATCTTAAGCGATATCACCTACACCTTGGTCGATCCCCGTATTGATTTTGAGGCGCGCTGATGAAGCTGTTTACTCACCCTATCGCCAGACAGCGCTGGTTACGCTTTAAAGCCAATAAGCGCGGCTTTTGGTCACTGTGGCTCTTTATGTGCTTGTTTATTCTGAGCCTAGGTGCCGAGTTGATCGCCAATGACAAACCGCTGTTAGTCTATTATCAAGGGCACCTCTATAGCCCGGTGTTGTTTAACTACACGGAAACCACGTTCGGTGGCGATTTTGAAACCGAAGCCGACTACCGTGACCGCTACATCGCCGATAAAATCGATCAGTACGGCTGGATGCTGTGGCCGCCCATTCGCTTTAGCTACAACACCATCAACTATAACCTCGATGGACCTGCCCCCTCGCCGCCATCCTCCGTTAATTGGCTTGGTACTGACGACAAAGGGCGAGATGTGCTAGCACGCATTATTTATGGCTTTCGGATCTCAGTGTTGTTCGGGATTGCCCTGACCTTTTTCTCTAGCCTGATTGGTATTGCGGCAGGTGCGCTACAAGGCTATTACGGCGGCTATATTGATTTGCTCGGCCAACGGTTTATTGAAGTATGGTCCGGCATGCCAACGCTATTTTTGCTGATTATTCTTTCCAGTATTGTTGAGCCGAATTTCTGGTGGCTGCTTGGGATCACCGTGTTATTCGGGTGGATGAGTCTGGTGGGCGTGATCCGCGCAGAGTTTTTACGTGCCCGTAATTTTGACTACATTCGTTCAGCGCATGCTATGGGGATCCCTGACCGGCTCATCATGTGGCGTCACATTTTGCCTAACGCCATGGTCGCTACCCTCACCTTTTTGCCGTTTATTTTAAGCAGCTCCGTCACCACCCTGACCTCGCTGGATTTTCTCGGCTTTGGTCTGCCTCTGGGTGAACCATCACTCGGTGAATTGTTGGCGCAAGGTAAAGCCAACTTACAAGCGCCGTGGCTTGGCATCTCCTCTTTCGTGGTGCTCTCGGTACTGCTTTCGTTGCTGGTCTTTATCGGTGAAGGCCTGCGTGATGCTTACGATCCGCATAAGGCGTATTGAATTATGACGCAGCAAACCGCAAACCATCAGAATAAGTCTTCACACATGAGCGATAACGCGCCGTTGATTGATATTCGCCACCTCAGCGTAGCGGTTCATCAAGGTGAACGCGCTACCACACTAGTCAAAGACCTCTCGCTGCAAATCATGCCCGGTGAAACACTGGCACTGGTTGGTGAAAGTGGCTCAGGTAAATCGGTATCTGCCTTGTCGATTTTGGGCTTACACCCTGACACCATCCGCTATCCACACGGCGAGATAGTATATCGTGGCGAAAACCTGCTAACCGCGCCCGCCAATCATCTCCGAGGGCTGCGCGGCAACCGGATTAGCATGATCTTCCAAGAGCCGATGGTATCGCTTAACCCGCTACACACGGTCGTCCGTCAGTTAAGTGAGTCGTTGATTATCCATCAGGCGATGAGCAGCGCCGCTGCACGGCAGCGGGTATTGGAATGGCTAGAGAAAGTGGGTCTGCGTAATCCACACACCAAGCTTGATGTATTCCCCCACCAGCTGTCTGGTGGCGAACGCCAGCGGGTGATGATCGCCATGGCTCTGCTAAATGCTCCCGACCTTTTGATTGCCGACGAACCGACCACGGCATTGGATGTCTCGGTACAAGCGCAGATCCTCACTTTACTACAGCAGTTGCAACGCGAAATGAACATGGCCATGCTGTTCATCACGCATGATTTAGGCATTGTGCGCCGTCTAGCGGATCGCGTGGCCGTGATGCGCCAAGGCGAGTTGGTAGAAACCGCGCCCACTCAGCAGTTATTCAGCCAGCCGCAGCATCCTTATACCCAAAAATTGCTCGATAGCGAGCCTAAGGGCGAGCCGGTGCCAGCACCAACGCCGGCGCAAACCTTACTCAACGTGGAAGCCTTACGAGTCTGGTTCCCGATTAAGCGTGGGTTACTCAAACGCACGGTTGGCCATGTTAAAGCAGTGGATGATGTCAGTTTCAGCGTCAATCGGGGCGAAAGCCTTGGCTTGGTCGGCGAAAGCGGCTCGGGCAAAAGTACCTGCGGATTAGCATTGCTACGCCTGTTACCCTCACAAGGGGAAATCCGTTTTGATGATGCCGATCTCAATCGCCTTAACCGCAAGCAAATGCTGCCCTATCGCTCACGCATTCAGGTGATTTTCCAAGATCCGTTCTCGTCACTCAGCCCGCGCATGCCTGTCGGTGACATCATTGCGGAAGGGTTGCGTTTGCACGCGCGTTTATCGGCGCAAGAAAGCGAGCAACAGGTGATCAGCATCATGCAAGAGGTTGGGTTAGACCCAGAAAGCCGTCACCGCTACGCTTTTGAGTTCTCCGGCGGCCAGCGCCAACGGATTGCCATTGCCCGAGCCTTGATCCTGCGCCCTGAACTGCTGATCTTGGATGAACCCACTTCGTCACTTGATCGTACGGTACAAGCGCAAATCTTGGCGCTACTCAAGCAGTTACAAGCTCGTCACGGATTAGCTTATCTCTTTATCAGTCACGATCTCCATGTCGTACGCGCATTGTGCCATCAGGTGATGGTGCTAAAAGATGGCAAGATTGTAGAAGCCGGACCAACCGAATCGCTGTTCCGCCAACCTCAGCATCCGTATACCCAAATGCTGCTCAATGCGGCACGTTATTAAACGCTGCCCAGTAATTATCAGTGCGGGCTGACAACCGTAGCTCACCGACTATTGATGACACGCTCACGAAGTCTCGTGGGCGTTTTTTTGCCTCAACATCATTCGCCCCAATAAAGATAAGGACTCCCTACAACGGCAGTCTTTTTACGAAGATGAAAATAACAATACGCTGCATAAAGAGAATTTAATCAGCATATCAGACTACCGATTAATACTATCTCATGATATTTACACATGATAGATTAACGCTTACGTTAACGGAATGTAAATTTCCGTTGACTGCAACGTCATGCTCAACTAGTTTTATATGTGTGTTGGGTCACCGCTTGATGCAGCCCGTCTGCATCGTTTTATGATATTCGCGTGTCATTGCAAATGATATTCAGGGGGAGTCATCCCCCTTTTCTTTTATCTGTGTTTTTTATTGCTCTTCACTTATTGCGCTTTTTTATTGAGCTTTTCCTATTGAGAGCATCTTCATTACACGTCTTTTTCTACCGCAAGAGCCCCGCAGGTTTCATAACAATTTCTTCTTTTGATATCACCGGTTGTATAGGATCGACAACTCACCAACGCGGTCTTATTCCCTAACTTTCTCGTTCTACCAGTTGCACTATAAAAAGCAGCATACTCAGTCTGCCATTCATCTCGGATACAGCGAAAAAGCACGCTTTTTTACCGTGAATTTGTGCTCTACCCCATTCAAAAGATTGTGCCACCGGAGTACACTGCTCTCATGTTAATACTGGGTTAACTGACAACCTCATTTTACTGATAAATCAGACTATAAGCCGAGGCATTTATGAGTCCACTTCCTGCCTGCCACCGAAGCCGTCCTAGCTCTTCCCGCGTACGTCATGGTTTTGTTCGTCCGCCACAGCATTCCGATAAAAATCGTCAGTCAGGTACGGAAAACGCCGCAACTACCGCACCTCAGTCAACTGACGAGAAATCAAAGTAATTCGTGGTCGCGTAATAAAGTCGCAAAGTTATTCCATAAATCGGCAATCATGTTGAGTGCTTGTGAAACCGTTTACGACTCGGCGGTCGGCTAACGGTTTCACGATCTCAGTTTTGTAGCCCATTAATTTTACGACACTTTTTGCATATCATTCTTGTAACTAAACCTCGCGTTATAGCCGTCTAAATCGATAAGTATTGCCACCAGCGCCAATCCCTCACACTCTGACATTTTTATACACAAAGAATACAGTTTGTTAGCGTTTACAGCGTTGCGGCTATACTCCCTCAGGGATTACCGTTAGAGCAGTCAGATGAGATGAGAAAAAGTCATCCATTCTTATTAAGTCCACTGCGTACACGAGGTACGAAAATGAACAAGAAAACTCTGCTTGGTGTAACTTTCGCTGCATTATGTTTCTCAGGTGCCAGCTTTGCTGCTACCGCACCAACAACCACCACTCCAGCACCACAAGATATGACCTGTAAGGATTTCCTGCTGCTGAACCCGAAAGCACAGACTCCAATGGCATTCTGGGTAGCGAACTACGACACCGATTACAAGCACGGCGATTATGTAAATGCGCAGGTAGTGGGTTCTATCACGCCAATGATCATCCAAGAGTGTCAAAAACACCCTGAAAAAACCGTGGGTAGCATGAAAGAAAAAATCAGTGCTGCAGCCCAAGCTAAAGTGAAACAGCTGGCATTAGAATAAGTGCTGACTTAGCATCAAATTTCGACAAGCAGTGCTTATGCACTGCTTGTTTGTTTATGGCTATAACAAACATTTTTCCTGCTGCAATTTAACGCTTGAACTATCTCTTCTGCCCCATTCTCTGATTGCAAGTTAGCTTCGTCAGCTTATTTGGCGGTCAAAATGCTCAGCGCGCATCCCATCTTCACGCGAAAAAGTGCTATCTCCGAGGCAAGCTGAGTCTCTCAACGTTGTATTTCTTGCATATCATGCGAATATGGAAACACTGATGTATTGCAACTAATGTGTTGTATACGATGCTCGGATCTCAACGTTAAAGCAGAGAGCATAAAGACGGATATCTACGATTTTCTATCAGAAAGACTTAACGACAGAAAAAGGAATTACGCGCTATGTTGTATGTCATTTTTGCTGAAGACCACCCAAATAGTCTGGCGGCACGTTTACACGCTCGCCCTGCCCATTTAGCGCGTTTGCAAGCGCTCGCAGCACAACAGCGCTTGGTTATTGCTGGCCCCAATCCGGCCATTGATAATGTTGACCCAGGCGACGCTGGATTTACCGGCTCGACAGTCATCGCTGAGTTCCCCTCACTGGAAGAGGCCAAACAATGGGCGGAAGCTGACCCTTATGTGGCTGCGGGAGTCTATCGTCAGGTAACCGTAAAACCCTTTCGCCACGTTTTACCCTAACGGCGCACATCACACGAAAGCACGGGTACGGATACACGGATAAGAAAAGGATGATGCAAGGATGAAGTTTGTCACCGCACTGGCGGCGCTGGGGATCGTATTAAGTCTGACCGGTTGCGCGATGAACCAAAGTGATTCGCAAGCCGAACAGCTGGCCGAGCAGCAGGTTAATCGCCTACGTAATTATCTGCCGATGCAAGGCAATGGCTATACCTTGGTCATGGCCAGTAAATTGGCGTCAGAGATCAAACTGGTTTTTGTACAGGATAATCAAAATAATAACGGGCCACAGCAAACTCCAGCCGCGTTCCTCGACGCCTACCGCACACGCATGTGTGCTGACAGTGCTATCCGGCTAATACTCAACCAAGGCGTCACCTACCAAATCAGTGTCAATACGCTACAACAACAAACCCCGGCCCAGTTGCGCTTGAGCAAAGAGAGCTGCCAATAAGCACGCCATTTGCGTTGACTCACGCCTTTTACTAGCACGCCGCCAACATTAAGATCGGCGGCGTGAATCAATCAGCAACCACAGAGAAATAAGACTGCGTCAGTTCAGGAAGCGCCCGCACTGATGATAGCGCGGTAACCCACGCTGTATCACGTAATACACCAGTGACGCATGATACTGCAGATGACTTTCACGACGTAAACGATAGATATGTCGGTAACGGCGCGCATGGATATCATTTTTGCGCTGGTGCAAACGCACCCGGCGTAGCAAGCGCCAGCGGACGGTTGCAGTTCGAGATTTTCGCATTATAGGATACTACCTGATTAATAACGCTGTTATTGCGCCAGTGCCGATCATCAGACGACCGGCCAGAAACTGGCGTTATCCCGTCGTGTTACTCTGACTCATCATCAGTGGCGGCGGGAACCCGCACAGCCGGCCAAGGAAGCGTCCATGGCTCTGCCCATTGTGCCAGCTGTTGTAATACACCGCTCAGTGCAAAACATTGTCCCGCTTCGGGCAATGCACTGGCCTGATATTCCATCCCCTGATAGGTAAAACGCAATTGCCAAGCATGCAAGTAGCCGCGATCGGCTATCTCCCCTTGCCCATATTCCGCGCTACCGTATAAAGGGTCTCCTAAAATCGCCGCACCTTCACTCTTTAGTGCTACCCGAATCTGATGCGTTTTACCGGTCGCTGGGCGCAGAAGAAATAAACGCAAGCCTGCGCCAGTACCTGCACTGAAATATTGGGTAACCGCAGGATTTTGTTGCGAGGTCAGTAATTTCCATGTTCCACGGCGCGAGCGCGCCATATCGCCACAGATTTTTCCCTGCTTACGACGCGGTTGCTTATCTGAAAGCGCGATGTAAAATTTTTCAACATTTCGTTGTGCAAAAAGACCGGATAATTCAGCCGCAGCCTTGGCATTCAGTGCTAAGATAAGAAGACCTGATGTCATTTTATCCAAACGATGCACCAACCAAACTTGGGAAACACCCAGTTGCTCAGCCACTTGAGCGGTTAAACCGTGCAGGTTGTCATCACGGTGCACACTGATCCCGGCAGGCTTATTAATAACCACAAAATCCGGATGCTGAAAAACGATAGGAAACATGAATACCTCACAATTGGGGCCGAAAGTATACCTCCGTCGTTTGCGGATCAACATGAAGAATTAACAATTTCACATAGTTTACCGTCAGTGCTGAATTCCACTGATGACAGAAAGTCCTTAAACTACAACAGTGAAAGATAATAAAGATGGCCAGGATGACGTATATTTCTGACATAGCTCATATCGTGGATTGGATCCTTATTTTTAGCTATTGGCTGATTGTAGCCGCCGTAACGGTGCGCGTGCTGATGAAGCGCCGAACTGTCGCTGTTTCTATGGCTTGGCTGCTGGTTATCTATATTGTTCCCTTGGTCGGCATCATTGCCTACTTGCTTTTTGGCGAACTGTATCTAGGATCGCGCCGCGCTGCGCGTTCACAAGCCATGTGGAAACCGTTCTCAGACTGGTTCAACTCTTTAAGCCAGTGCGATCATCTGGTGAATATGAAATCCAGCCATACGGCAGCGCCACTCTTTAATTTATGCCGACGACGGCTGAAAACGCCGTGCATCAATGGCAACCAATTACATCTGTTCACCACCACAGATGACATCCTCAGTGCCATTGTGCGCGACATTAATCTCGCCCAACATCATATCTCCATGGTGTTTTACATCTGGAATAACGGCGGTTTAGTTGAGCATGTGGTCAATGCGCTGATTGAAGCGGCGAAACGTGGTGTCAAATGTCGGGTGATGCTGGACTCGGTCGGCAGTTTACGTTTCTTCCGTAGCCGTTACCCTGAGCTGTTCCGCCATGCGCAAATCGACTTAGTGGAGGCCTTGCACGTAAACCCGCTGCGGGTTTTCTTACGTCGCATGGATCTGCGCCAACATCGCAAAATTGTCATTATCGATAATGACATCGCCTATACCGGCAGCATGAACATGGTCGACCCGCGTTATTTCAAACAAGATGCCGGCGTGGGTCAGTGGGTCGATATGATGGTACGCATTGAAGGGCCAGCAGCATCGGCACTCAACTGTATTTTTGCGTGGGATTGGGAAGTGGAAACCGGCGAGCGCCACCTGCCATCGCTACCAAGTTGCCCTATCCTTCCCGTCACGCAGGAAAATGCGCATGCCGTGCAAGTACTGGCTTCTGGGCCGGGTTTTCCGAAAGATTTGCTACCACAGGCTCTGTCCACGGCAATTTTCGCAGCACGTAAGCGTATCGTGATGACCACGCCTTACTTTATCCCTGACGACAGTCTGATGCTGGCACTATGCTCTACCGCTTCGCGGGGGGTGCAGGTGGATATCGTGATCCCGAAACATAATGATTCCCTGATGGTCGGCTGGGCCAGCCGCGCCTTTTTTGATGAGCTGTTGGCTGCCGGCGTGCGGCTCCACCAGTTTGAAGGCGGTCTGCTACATGCCAAGAGCCTGCTCATTGATGATCATCTCAGTTTGGTGGGCACAGTTAATCTGGATATTCGTAGCATGTGGCTTAACTTTGAAGTCACCATCGCCATTGATGACACCAGTTTTGGCGAAAAACTGGGCTTTGTGCAAGATGACTACATTGCTCGCTCCACCCAACTGAATATCGGCCAGTGGTTGCAGCGCCCATTACGTCATCGCATTGCGGAGAAGTTCTTCTATTTCTTCACCCCGCTACTCTAACTATTGCGAACTACTGCCGCCCACACTGGGCGGCGATACCACACTCAACACCACCGACAACTGATTTACCTATCCCTGACATTTCCCTTTCCTTCGCTTAATTGTCTTCGTACCCAGCGTGCGGTCATACCGCCTGAGGCCATATCGGCACTCGCATCAAAAAGAAATAACTATTATTATCATTTGATGTTTTGCGCTGAGCACTGATTGAGAGGCTAAAGATGAAATATTTACTGATAATACTGGCTATTGCCGTTGCAATTATCAGCGCGCTGTACTGGAGTTGGCCTGTTACACTGGCAGTTGTTTTTCTGGTACTGCTGGTGGGTTATAACTTACGTAAACGCAGCAAACCTGATTGTGGCTGTGGGTGCGGTGGTGCGTAATTTTCCTAGCAGAATCAATATGTATCGAATATAATTGCGGTACAAGGGGAGTAACTTCAAAGCTGAATTGTCGTCATTACGGTGTTTTCACCCGGCATTCAGGCAGCATGCTGATATGTTGTAAGTGAGACCTTGCCGTAAGGCAAAGTCGATCCCTCTAAAATAGATTGACCGAGCCTTATGGACTCGGTTTTTTTGTTTTAGGAGCATACTATCACTATGGAAACTGTCGGTAACGGATGGATGTGGATTGCCTTCTTTGTTCTGGTGGTCGGCCTATTGTTGGTTGACTTACTGGTGCTGAAGGGCGGCAAAAACCACAAAGTCTCACTGAAAGAAGCAGCAACATGGTCATTAATCTGGATTGCCGTGGCACTGCTGTTCAATTTAGGGATCTGGTATTACCTGGATGCCAACCTCGGCCGTGAACTGGCCAATCAAAAATCACTCGAATTTTTAACCGGTTATGTCATTGAAAAAGCACTGGCGGTCGATAACGTCTTTGTTTGGTTGATGATTTTCGGTTACTTTGCCATTCCGGCAGAATTGCAACGCCGCGTGCTGCTGTACGGGGTACTGGGCGCTATCGTTCTGCGTACCGGTATGATCTTCGCCGGTAGCTGGCTGATCACCCAATTCCACTGGATCTTGTATATCTTCGGTGCCTTCTTGGTGTTGACCGGCCTGAAGATGCTCAAGAGCAGCGAGGATGAGGGCGACTTTGACAAGAACCCACTGCTGCGCTGGATCCGTAACCGCTTCAATGTCACCCACGAACTCGATGGCGAACATTTCTTTACCGTGCGTAACGGGATCCGTTTTGCCACCCCGATGTTCCTCGCTTTGGTGCTGGTTGAAATCAGTGACATCATTTTTGCGGTCGACAGTATCCCGGCTATCTTTGCCGTGACCACTGATCCGTTTATCGTCCTGACATCTAACATCTTTGCCATTATGGGCTTACGTGCGATGTACTTCCTGCTGGCAGACTTCGCCGATCGCTTTGCCCTGCTGAAGTATGGTTTGGCGGTGATCTTAGTCTTTATCGGTATCAAGATGCTGATTGTGGAATGGTACAAGCTGCCAATTCTGCTGTCGCTGGGTATCGTGGGCGCCATTTTAGCCATCTCCGTCATTGCCAGCCTGATCTACAGTGCTCGTCAAGGACGTGCCAGTCACTAAGACTGGATCGCAATAGGCAGAATACGCAACGTGTAATGTAATACACCGTTTCACCATCTGACCGATAATCCATAAAAAAGCCCGTTACGTGATACGTAACGGGCTTTTCTTATACCTACTGCACTTACCGACTATATTTCAGCGATAAATTCTCTTCTCAATGAAACCATTCTTACGGTGTAACAGCGCACTGTCAGTCGAGACATTGCATAACGTAACGCTTATAAAAAGCCGTTGTAATCATCATCGTCATCAAAAAAACCGCCGCCGTTATTATCATCGGCACCGAAGCCACCAAAATCACCGTTGTCATTGCTGTTATCGTTGCCGTTATCCGTAAATGCACCATTGTTACCCGCATCACTCCACGGATCATTGATATCCTGACTCAACCCAAACGGGTTACTGCCATCGGTATTGCTCATCTGTGCTAACGAATCAGAGTTAGCTAAAAACGCATTCGCATCGTCCGAGGTTAATCCCGCTGCTGAAGCCGGATCGATAAAGTTATTGGTGATATTCTCCACCACCTCAGGAGCCGCCCCTGCGGTGCCCCATGCCCCTTCCCGCTCACCGGAGCTAAACAGGCCGCTCAACGCATCGGAAATCAAATTCCCAGCAACCACCCCAGTCGTCATCGCAGCAGCGGTTTTCATAAAGCTACCAAACATAGATGGTTGATAGCTCGATACCGGCGGAGCAACTTGTTGTGGCGCCGCACCACGAACCCGATCGAACATGCTTTGGTTTTGATAAGCGGCCAATTGCTGCTCTAAAGCCGCGACTTTATTCTTCGCTTCATTTAACGCCACTTCCTGCAAAATATTGCTCTGAGTCAGGCGATACAAGGCATCAGGCTGGGTCGCAATACTTTGGCTAATCAGCTGTTCGGCCTGCGGATCTTTACTGGTCAGTGTATGTGCACGCAATCGCTCGGCCACACCCTCAATCATCATTTTTTCTTGCGGGGTCATAGACTACCTCTTACTACTTCTGATTACTGGCCCAACAGGCACATCTGAAACGGGTTTATCCCAACGCACTTAACCGGTGTAGGAACAAACACACAATGGAAATCTCTTTCTATTATGAGTCCTTTGCAACGCAATTAATTCCGCACAAATAAAAATCGCCACACTTTGGTGGCGATTTTTACAATCTGATGTGTCGCTGAGTTACGCACTCAACACTGACTTATCTCATCAGGCATCGACTTCATCGGCGCTGCGAAACACCGCCATGTCTGTCTGCCCTAACGCTCGGCTAGAGACGACCCCTGCCGTCATCGCACCATTTACGTTCAGCGCAGTACGCGCCATATCAATCAACGGCTCTATAGAGATCAGGAAGCCAGCCAGAGCAATCGGCAGATTCATGGTCGACAGTACGATGATAGCGGCGAATGTCGCCCCACCACCGACACCGGCTACCCCGAAGGAGCTGATAGTCACTACCGCAATCAGTGTCATCAGGAAGCTTGGATCCATCGGGTTAATACCCACGGTTGGTGCAATCATTACCGCCAGCATCGCTGGGTAAATCCCGGCACAGCCGTTTTGACCAATGGTGGCACCGAAGGATGCTGCAAAGTTAGCGATGGTTGGCGGTACACCCAGCTTGTCCACTTGCGCTTCCACATTCAACGGAATGGTTGCTGCGCTGGAGCGTGATGTGAAGGCAAAAGTCAGCACCGGTAATACCTTACGGTAGTAGTGCAGCGGGTTAACACCAAACACGCCCAGCAACACACCGTGCACCACGAACATCAAGCCAATCGCTACATATGATGCCACCATAAAGCCCAGCAGATTTACGATGTCATGCACATTGGATGTCGCCACCACCTTGGTCATCAGCGCCATCACACCGTACGGCGTCAAGCGGATCACCATGCGCACCAGACGCATAATCAGGGTCTGCAGAGTATCAATCGCACCGGCAATACGCTCGCCATGCTCTGGCTTTTCGGCTTTCAATTTCAGTGCAGCCACACCTAAGAAGGCGGCAAAGATCACGACACTGATAATCGACGTTGAACGAGCTCCGGCCAGATCCGCAAACGGATTGGTTGGAATAAAGGACACCAACATCTGCGGGAATGTCAGGCTGGCAATCTCACTGCTTTTGGTCACCATCATCTCGCCACGCGCAATTTCACGCGCGCCTTGCGTCAGACCTTCTGCCGACAACCCAAACACTTCGGTTACGCCGATACCAATTGCCGCTGCCACGGCGGTAGTCAGCAGTAATACCGCCAATACCGAGAAACTGATGCTGCCCAACGAACTGGCATCACTCAAACGTGTAACTGCCGATAAAATAGACACAAACACCAACGGCATAACAATCATTTGCAGTAAGTTCACATAACCGTTACCGGCAATGTTTAACCAACCCAATGTCTCGCTGATCACCCCTTCAGAATGGGCATAGACAAAGTGTAATGCCGAGCCCAGCACAATCCCCAGCACCAAACCAACAAACACGGTGCGCGATAGCGTCACACCGCTACGTTGGTAGCGGAACAAAAACAGCGCAATAATTACAAAGATGGCAACGTTGCCAAGCACTAACCAGTTCATACTTCCTTCCCTAAGCGCAGGTGCGACCCTGAGTCTGCTTTTATTTACATAAAGTTTACTGATACCTATCATCACTTAATATATGGGAAATGGAAAAGTTCATTAATTTCGATATATATGAGAAAAAAGCATAAAGAAAAATGAGGAAACTGAATAAGCCCGCATGCCAGCCTCGGCAACTCCCCTGCCAGCCGTCTCCTCACCGCCACTTATCCGCGCCAACGGCCTGACTTCAGCATAAAAAAAGCCCGTCCAGTGGACGGGCTATAAAAAACTGATTAAAGCTGAATTGGATAAGCTACAGCGCTAGGTTTAACCACCCAATGCTGCCAGACGGGATTTGGCCATTTTGGCTGATGACGATGTTGGATAAGCAGAGATAATCTGCTGGAACACCGTTTTGGCTCCCGCCACATCACCTTTCTCCTGAGCAATCACACCCAGCTTAAGCATGGCATCAGCCCGCTTAGGTGACTTTGGAAAATCTTTTACCACCGCAGCAAATTGCGCCGCTGCCTCATCGGTGCGCTTCTGACTGAACAGTAACTGCCCTAACCAGTAATGCGCATTCGGCCGGTAAACCGATTTTGGATACTTCGCGATAAAGTCCTGAAACGCAGTAATCGCTTTATCGTATTGCTTATCACGCAATACCAACTGAACTGCTGCATCATAGGCTTGGTTTTCTACTGCATTATCACTGACCACAACATCTTTAGCAGGCGCGGCGGCTTTTGCAGCTGGCGCGGTTGCTGCGGCTGGCGCGGTCGCATCAGTGGTTGCGGTATCAGTCGCTTGCTTGTTTTGAGCAGAGACATTATCGAGCTCTTGATAGAGCTGACGCTGGCGTTCAACCGCCTGATTTAGCTGATATTCACTGCGCTCAAGCGAACCACGTAACTGATCCATCTCGCCTTGCAGAGACATTAACTGCTGCTGGGTTTCTGTCAGTAACTGGTTACGCGCTTCCATCATACGTTCGAGGCGAGTCACCCGATCTTCAAGAGATCCGGAGCCCGCCTCGTATACAGGAGCTTGCGCCGCAGCCGTGCCAGACACGGCTGCGAGTACCAGTAACGACAGACTGATAATCGGTCTGTAGTTACGGTTCATGCGATATCCTTATCAGTAAACCAGTACTGCGCGACGGTTTTTAGCGTACGCGTCTTCAGTATGGCCCAGAACTGCTGGCTTCTCTTTACCGTAAGAAACGATAGAGATTTGGTCAGCATTTACACCACGACCTTGCAGGTACATTTTAACTGCATTGGCACGACGCTCACCCAGAGCGATGTTGTATTCTGGAGTACCACGCTCATCCGCGTGACCTTCTACAACAACTTTGTAAGATGGGTTGTCACGCAGGAACGCAGCGTGAGCATCCAGCATCTGAGCGAACTCTGGTTGGATGTCATATTTGTCAAAGCCGAAGTAAACGATGTTATTCTTTTGCAGCTCTTGCATCATCATACGAGCTTGCTCTTCAGCGGACATGCTGCCATTGCTGTCGCCAGAGTTGATCATCTGATCTGCGTTGTCGTTGCTCTTGTTAGAGCTACAAGCTGCTACAGCCATTACTGGCAGAGCTAACATCAGTCCCTTCAGTACTTTGTTCAGTTGCATTTTATTGTATCCTTTAATTATTTTACTTCATTATCATCACAGATACGGCGACCATGCCGGGAATTTGACCTGACCATCGGTAGCCGGAACACGCGCTTTGAAACGTCCATCCGTTGACACTAAATTTAATACCCTGCCAAGACCTTGGGTTGAGCCATAAATCAGCATGATACCGTTTGGCGAAACGCTTGGAGTTTCATCAAGAAATGTATTGGTCAGAACTTCCACTGAACCAGTATCCAAATCTTGTTTTGCAATATGTTGTCCTGAGCCGGTAGAGCTCACCATATACAGGGCTTTACCGTCCGGAGATATTTCACCATTTTGATTCTGAGCACCTTCCCAAGTCAAGCGCTCGACCGCACCAGAAGCTAAATTTAATTTATAAATCTGTGGTCTACCGCCGCGGTCGGAGGTAAAGGCAATGCTCTGGCTGTCGGGATACCAGCTAGGCTCAGTATCGTTAAAGCGACCTTCAGTCACGCGACGGATCTGCCCAGAAGCGATGTCCATCACGTACAGTTTCAGGCTACCGTCTTTTGACAGCGCAAAAGCCATCTTAGAGCCGTCTGGAGAGAATGACGGAGCACCGTTGTGACGCGGGAATGAGGTCAGGATTTTACGCTGAGAGGTACTCAGGTCCTGCAACATCAGCTGCGAGCGACGGTTTTCAAAGGTGACATACGCCAGCTTACGGCCATCTTTGGTCCACGCCGGAGACATAATTGGCTCTGGGGAACGATGCACAACAAACTGGTTAAAGCCATCGTAGTCAGAAACACGCAGCTCATACGGATAGCGACCGCCGTTAGTTTGCACGACATACGCAATACGGGTACGGAACGCACCTTTGATGCCAGTCAGGCGCTCAAAAACCATGTCACTGATGGTATGAGAGGCATAACGGATCCACTGCTTGGTCACGCGATACTGGTTACTTTCAAGCACAGTACCCGGTGAACCCGCAGTATCGACCAGCTGGTACGAAATCAGGTAGTTACCATCGGCACCGGCTTGCACCTGTCCCACCACAATGGCATCGATACCCATCGTAGACCACAGTGCTGGATTGACTTCCGAGGCACTGGTTGGCTGCTGTGGCATGCGCGCAGGCGGGATAGGATTAAACTTACCGCTGTTACGCAAATCCGCAGCCACAATTTCAGCGACGTTATCCGGCGGATTACCACTGCCGGTCCATTTGAAAGGAACGACCGCAATCGGACGCGCGGTATCCACACCCTGATCAATCACGATCCGGACTTCTGCGCTGGCGACAGCCGTCACCAGCATCATTAACCCGGCAAACAATTTTAAGACCGGCTTCATTGTCTCTCCTAGTTCACAATCCGCACTGTCGTTTTAGAAGGTAAACTCTAAAACGGCATTCTTAAATTTATTGTACACAGCATCAGAAGGTGGTTTTGGCAACTTCTGAGTGATCTTTATTGCCCGCTCTGCGGCCTGACACAAGGACGGATCCCCGCCAACCACACTCGAACTCAGAATCAAACCATCCGGTGCAAAGTTAATCTTAATACTGCAGGTTTTCCCACGGTACAAGCTGGTGTCATACATATTACGGCTGACTGCCTGCTTGATTAACCCACCGTACTTGTCCCCTTCAGGGCCTGGCGCGCCGGCTTTACCAGAGCCAGCACTACCGCCGCCTCCGGCTTGTCCTTCACGGGCATTGGCCTCTTCGGATAAGCCACCGAACAAATCGTCTAACGCCGCTTCACTTTGTGCAGCTTCGCGAGCGGCAGCAGCTTTGGCATCAGCAGCGGCTTTCTTCTTCGCATCTGCTTCGGCTTTTTTCTTGGCGTCGGCCTCAGCCTTTTTCTTGGCATCCGCTTCTGCTTTCTTCTTCGCGTCTAATTCAGCTTTCTTTTTCGCTTCTTCAGCCGCTTTTGCTGCTTGCTCAGCCTGCTTTTTCGCTTCGGCTTCTGCTTTTTTCTTTGCATCAGCTTCGGCCCGCTTCTTGGCTTCAGCTTCTGCTTTAGCTTTTGCCGCTAACGCTTCGGCTTCAGCTTGTTTCTTGGCTTCTTCAGCCTGTTTTTTAGCTTGTTCGGCTTTTTTCTTAGCATCTTCAGCTTGCTTGCGAACTTCTTCGGCCTTGCGCGCTTCTTCTTGCGCTTGGCGTTTTTGTTCTTCAGCTTGCTGACGGGCTTCTTCGGTGCGTTTCGCTTCTTCTTGCGCTTTTAAGCGCTCTTTTTCCAGCTCGCGTAAACGCTCTTCTTCAGCCTGCTGTTTCTGCTGCATTTCCTCTTTTTGCTGTTGCAGTTTGCGCTTGCGTTCATTTTCCGCTTTACGCGCATCCTCATTTTGTTGCTGCAGGCGGTTATATTGCTGTGCCATGGCTCCCGGATCGACCATCACTGCATCAATTGCGCCCCCGCCCCCGCCGCCACCGGCAGGGATCTCCTGATACAGGGAGCCAACAATCAGTAAAGCAATCACGAGCACGTGCAAAATAACGGAGACAACAACCGATTTTGTCAGCTTGTTTTTCTTGTTGTTGTTATCCATCAGTACGGCTATCTCTTAAATCGGGTTAGTCATCAGACCGACAGATGTCACTCCGGCCTCATGCAATAAATTCAGTGCCTTGATGACTTCCTCATAAGGAACCTCTTTCGCGCCGCCCACCAAGAAGGTGGTTTTCTGCTCGGCGGTTCCCAGATTCAGGCGGGCATTTTGCATCACCTGATCAGCACTGAGGTTTTCTTCCCGCTTACCATCAATAGACATTGCGTACTGGTCAATACCAGATACCTCCAAAATTACCGGAGGACGGTCATCTTTAGTTTCAACACTGCTCGACTCGGTAGAGTCAGGCAAGTCAACCTGTACGCTTTGACTGATAATCGGTGCGGTGGCCATGAAAATCAACAACAATACCAGGAGCACGTCTAGAAACGGTACGATGTTGATTTCAGACTTCATGTCGTGGCGCTTACGCCGTGAGTACGCCATGCTGTCACACTCCTCACTTACTGCTTCGCGTCAGCGGCAAATGCCTGACGGTGTAAAATGGCAGTAAATTCATCGGTAAAGTTACCGTAATTCTGTTCCAGCTTGGACACACGCAAGTTCAGACGGTTATACGCCATTACCGCAGGGATCGCTGCGAACAGACCGATTGCCGTTGCAATCAGCGCTTCCGCAATACCCGGTGCCACCATTTGCAACGTGGCTTGTTTTACCGCACCCAATGCGATAAAGGCGTGCATAATCCCCCACACGGTACCAAACAGACCGATATACGGACTGATCGAAGCGACCGTACCCAAAAACGGGATGTGGTTTTCCAAACTTTCCAGTTCACGATTCATGGAGATGCGCATAGCACGCGAGGCCCCTTCAATCACCGCTTCTGGCGCATGGCCATTAGCACGGTGTAAACGAGCAAACTCTTTGAAACCTGAGTAGAAGATTTGTTCCGTACCGGACAGATCATCGCGGCGAGTTGACGTTTCTTGATACAGACGCGCCAAATCGATACCGGACCAAAAACGGTCCTCAAAAGCATCCGCTGCACGGGTAGCCGCATTCAGGACCCGAGTTCGCTGGATAATGATCGCCCAGGAAGCAATAGAAAAACCGATCAAGATCATCATTACGATCTTAACCATGAAACTGGCCTTTAAGAAAAGGTCAAGAAGGTTCATTTCAGCAGACACAGGTAAACTCCGCGACTAACTCAGCTGGAAGCGCAACAGGTTTCATTTTGGCCAAATCAATACACGCCACCAAAACCTCGGCGGTGCATAGGACTCGACCATCCTGATGGATGATTCGTTGATTAAAGGTTACGGACGCCCCTCGGAATGAGGAGATTTCAGTTTCGACTGAAAGCAGATCGTCTAGCCGCGCAGGGGATCGATAATCCACGGTCATACGACGTACCACGAAGGCGACATTGTGCTGCAATAGAGTCTGCTGCTGTTGGCCGAGGCTGCGTAGCATTTCGGTCCGGGCGCGCTCGAAGAAAGCCACATAACGTGCATGATAGACGACCCCTCCTGCATCCGTGTCTTCATAATAAACGCGAACGGGCCATTGAGATACTTTACTGCTCACCTTACATTCCGATGTTCTGGCGTATACAAGGCGATACTATACTCAAGTGTTTTGTTCTTGGGAATGGGCAGGACAAGTGTGACGGAAGAAATAAAATGATGAAAAGGGGCCATCAGCCCCTTGCAATATAAAAATAATATAAAACAGCGCAAAGAATAGGATATGACAAGGGGGCACAAAACACCCAGCGCCACACGCCTGAGAGTTTAAACCCTACACCATGCACCAAAGCACTGATCACGGCCCAGAGGAAAATTACTGCCTGCCACAGATAAAGCTGGCTGCTACGCGCGGTAGCCTCCGGGCTCCAAATCAGGCTAAAGGCACTCACCAGAGCCAGAATTAAAGCAAGAGCCCGCATCGGGCTCTTGTCTGTGAAGCGGAATAATTTATCCAGCATCTTAGTCGTCGTGATCCATGGTTTCAGACTGCTCAAGCCACAGGGCATTGATAATGCCAAATGAGCAGGCCAGTAACACACCGAGAATCCAGGTAAAATACCACATCGTTTTGCTCTCCTTGGCTGGTCAGTCTAGGGCTAACCAGCCTTCTGCTTGCCTGAGTTATCGACTCGCTCTGATTAGTACAGTGAGTTTTTGTTTTCTTCGATAAATTTGGTGTCGAGACGACCAAACATCTTGTAGTAACACCAAACGGTGTAACCCAACACAATCGGAACAAAAATCACTGCAGCACCCAGCATGATACCCAGAGTCTTCTGGCTAGATGTGGCATCCCACATGGTCAGACTGTGTGCCGGCAGGATGCTAGATGGCATCACAAACGGGAACATAGTCACACCCGCGGTTAAAATAATCGCCGCGATCCCCAGTGAAGAGGTCAGGAACGCAAAACCACAACGCTCAAAGCGTGATGCCAGTACCGTCAACAGCGGCATTACCACACCAACGGCAGGGATAGCCCACAATACCGGATAGGTATTGAAGTTCTTGATCCACGCGCCCACTTCCACCATAACTTCTTTATGTAATGGGTTAGACGGTGCCGCGGTATCAATCACCGAGGTGATAACAAAACCACCGATGCCCTTCATGACCCACAGACCGGCCAATGCGAAGCATACTGAAGTCACCAGCGCAGTGATTTGTGCCGCCGCACGAGCACGCACATGCAGCTCACCGGTGGTCTTCATCTGCAGCCAGGTTGCACCTTGCATCACCAGCATCATCAGGCTGACCACGCCACACAACAGGCCAAACGGATTCAGCAGGCCGAAGAAGCCGCCTTTGTATTCCAGACGCAGCAGGCTGTCGACTTCAAACGGAACACCTTGCAGCAAGTTACCGAAGGCAACACCGAACACCAGTGCCGGAACAGCACCACCGATGAACAGGCCCCAGTCCCACATTGCACGCCAGCGCGCATCTTCAATCTTAGAGCGGTAGTCAAAACCGACTGGACGGAAGAACAAGGCGGCCAGCACCAAGATCATGGCGATGTAAAAACCGGAGAAGGCAGCGGCATATACCATTGGCCATGCAGCAAACAGCGCACCACCCGCGGTAATCAACCAAACTTGGTTACCATCCCAGTGTGGGGCAATGGTGTTAATCATTACCCGACGCTCGTTGTCAGTTTTACCGAGGATAGGCAGCAAAGCCCCTACCCCCATGTCAAAACCATCGGTAATCGCAAAACCGATCAGCAGTACACCGACCAGCAACCACCAGACAAAACGCAAAAATTCATAATCAATCATGTTTCAGGCTCCTGCTTATGCCTTGGCATCTTCTGCGACTGGTGCACGGGTCTGTTCGAAGTGATAGCGACCAGTTTTCAGGCTGCTTGGGCCCAGACGGGCAAACTTGAACATCAGGTACATTTCTGCAATCAGGAACAGAGTATACAGACCACAGATCAGCAGCATGGAGAAGATCACATCGCTGGCACCGATGGCAGAGGCTGCCGAGGTGACAGGCAGGATCTCACCCACCGCCCATGGTTGACGACCGTACTCAGCCACGAACCAGCCAGCTTCGATGGCGATCCATGGCAGTGGGATACCCCACAGTGCCAATTTGAGCAGCCATGGTTTTTGCTCAATCTTATGACGGCAAGTCTGGAAGAACGCCATACCGATGATGAACAGCAGCACAAAGCCCACACCCACCATGATACGGAAGCTGAAGAACAGAGGCGCCACTTGCGGAATAGAATCTTTTACCGCCAGTTGGATCTGTGCTTCGGTCGCGTTGGCAACATCGCTGGTATAGCGAGTCAGCAGCAGGCCATAACCCAGATCTTTCTTCGCGGCATCAAACTGCGCACGAATTTCCGGTGTATCTTGGCCATTACGCAGTTTTTGCAGCAGATCGTAAGCCACCATACCGTTACGAATGCGAACTTCGTGCTCTTTCAGCAGATCGCGCAGACCAATTACCGGCGTGTCCAGCGAGCGCGTGGCAATCAGACCCAGCGCATACGGGATCTTGATAGCAAAGTCGGTACGCATCTCTTCCTGATTCGGAATACCGAACAGGGTAAAGGATGCTGGAGGTGGCTGAGTCTCCCACTCGGACTCGATAGCCGCCAACTTCACTTTCTGCACATCACCCAGCTCATAGCCTGACTCATCACCCAGTACCATTACAGACAGGATAGAGGCCATACCAAAGCTAGCGGCAATCGCAAACGAGCGGCGCGCAAATGGAATATCACGTTTTTTCAGCAGGTAGTAAGCACTGATACCCAGTACGAACATGGAACCTGCAACATAACCGGCAGCCACAGTGTGAACGAATTTAACCTGCGCAACAGGGTTCATCACCAGCTCCGCGAAGCTGACCATCTCCATACGCATTGTTTCAAAGTTAAATTCGGCTCCTACTGGGTTCTGCATCCAGCCGTTGGCAACCAAGATCCACAGTGCGGACATGTTGGTACCAATCGCTGTCAGCCATGTCACCATCAGGTGCTGACGTTTAGACAGGCGATCCCAGCCAAAGAAGAACATACCAACAAAGGTAGACTCCAGGAAGAAAGCCATCAGGCCTTCAATCGCCAGAGGCGCACCGAAGATATCCCCTACATAGTGGGAATAATAAGACCAGTTAGTCCCGAATTGGAACTCCATGGTCAGACCGGTAGCTACCCCCAGAGCAAAGTTGATACCAAACAACTTGCCCCAGAATTTGGTCATATCTTTGTAAATCTGTTTGTTGGTCATGACATAGACCGACTCCATTATGGCAAGCAAAAATGACATGCCCAATGTGAGTGGAACAAACAGGAAGTGATACATTGCAGTTAGTGCAAACTGCAATCTTGATAGTTCAACGACATCTAACATCACGACTCCTTGCTTCTTGCAGGAAGACTCCGACTCTCGACCCTCAACTCCGTTGCCAAGATCGTTTTGTATATCGTTACCACCACGGAGTGTAACGATATATGAGCCCCAGACTATTCAATTTCTGCGTTCATAAAAAGTTACGCACTCATTTTATGAACGAAGTCATCACATAACAGCAACCTAAATGACAGGCTGACTAAATATTACGCCTCTAATCCCTTATACGGAATAAGTTTTTTAGTGATTCAAGTTATATTTTTTGCTGTCAGATCAATCTATTTTTTCGCTGACGAGACGGCAAAAATTGATCACCATCAATACCATTAAATAATACTCGCAAACGAAAATTGATGCAGCTCAATTACGGATAAAATAAAGCAAAATATGTTAATGCATTGTTTAATTAACTCAGCGTTATGACACTTTTCTACAGCATGCAATGATAATTATTCTTTTTTCCCATCGAGCACCCATCGGCATGCATATTGCCCATGGCAAATAACACACCGTGATTTAACATTGCGCTTTACATAAAAAGCACATTGAAATTGATACAGTTTGATATATCTGAACATCGTCACAACATGACATTACTTAATCTAATGCAAATCCCTTAGTTTTTGTCGTTTCTGTTTTTATTCCGACCTGCATATAATTTGCGCCATGAAATTGAGGCAGTGAGAATGAAGCCTGTCGCAATCTAAAAAATTTGACCATCATCACTGCGGAGCAGATATGCGCACCACATTATTTAACAAGTTCGCAAAAACTTACACCAAATTATTCAGTGACTTGTTTATGATGCAAAACAAATAAGTGATTAGTTAATTGATAGCAAAAGGCCCGGATAATCCGGGCCTTTTGTTTTAGGGGAAAGGAATAACGAAACGCTTATTGAACTCTATACTCTTCCTACTTGAAGCTGCTGCGGTATTGGCTACGATTGTTCACCCAATCACATAGTTTGACTATGCTCATGGGGATTCACTGACTTGCCGCCTACCTACAACGCCAAGTCGTTTGGGTATAACTTATTGATCGCTTGGTTTTTCTAAACCAAAATGCTGATAAGCACGTTGTGTTGCAATACGCCCGCGTGGCGTGCGCTGTAAAAAACCCTGCTGAATCAGGTACGGCTCCAACACATCTTCAATCGTATCACGCTCTTCACCGATCGCTGCCGCAAGGTTATCCAGACCAACCGGACCGCCCATAAACTTATCAATCACCGCCAGCAGCAGTTTGCGATCCATAAAATCAAAGCCTTCGGTGTCAACGTCCAGCATATCGAGAGCACGACCGGCCACATCCAGCTCGATATCGCCGCACCCTTTCACTTCGGCAAAATCACGCACTCGGCGCAAAAGACGGTTTGCAATCCGTGGTGTACCACGTGAACGACGCGCCACTTCCAGCGCCGCTTCTGCTTGCATATTCAAGCCAAGGCAACGCGCACTGCGACGCACGATATCGGTTAGATCTTCGACCTTATAAAACTCCAGACGCTGCACAATGCCGAAACGATCGCGTAGCGGTGATGTCAGTGAGCCTGCTCGGGTAGTGGCACCAATTAAGGTAAACGGCGGCAAGTCTAATTTAATTGAGCGCGCCGCCGGCCCCTCCCCGATCATGATATCCAGCTGATAATCTTCCATCGCTGGATACAGCACTTCTTCAACAGCCGGTGACAGGCGATGGATTTCATCGATGAACAGTACATCATGCGGCTCGAGGTTGGTCAGCATGGCCGCCAAATCACCGGCCTTTTCCAGTACCGGCCCAGAGGTCGTGCGGATACTCACGCCCATTTCGTTGGCGATGATGTTAGCCAGCGTGGTTTTGCCCAACCCTGGAGGACCAAAAATCAACACGTGATCCAGCGCATCGGCTCGCATACGCGCCGCCTGAATGAAAATCTCCATTTGCGCACGTACATGGTCCTGACCGACGTATTCATTCAGTAATCGTGGCCGGATCGCACGGTCAATGACCTCTTCTTCACGAACGGTCTGCACAGGGGAAATCAGGCGGTCTGCTTCTATCATCCGTTAGCCTTTGTTGTACGCTGTTTGATGGTCACTGGGAGTTAATCGGTTTATCTGTTTTGCCACGCTACTTTAGAGCGCCGCACGCAAAGCATTTCGGATCAGGGTTTCGCAATCGGCACCTTCGGTGGCCACTTTGCTGATCATGCGGCTAGCTTCTTGCGGCTTATAGCCCAAAGCCACCAGTGCTGACGCGGCTTCTTCTTCCACATCGGCTTGCTTAACCACTTGCGCCGATTGCGCCACCGCACCGGCCAAATCATCGGCAGGGGTAAAGAGATCGAAGGTCGCCATGCCTTTGAAGCGATCTTTCATTTCGACGATCAAACGCTCGGCCGTTTTCTTGCCCACACCCGGTAATTTTACCAGTGTACTGATGTCTTCGCGCTCTACTGCGCCAACAAACTGCGCGGCAGACATACCGGATAAAATGGCCAACGCCAATTTTGGTCCGACGCCATTGGTTTTCAGCAGCTCACGGAACAAGGCGCGCTCTTGCTTGTTATTGAAACCGAACAGCAACTGGGCATCTTCACGCACCACAAAGTGAGTAAAGATGATCGCTTCTTGGCCGATATCCGGCAAATCGTAGAAGCAGGTCATCGGCAGCTGGATTTCATAACCCACACCGTTAACATCCAGCAGTACTTCCGGAGGTTGTTTTTCCACAACCAAGCCACGTAAACGTCCTATCACGCTTATCCCCTTGTTATCTGTTGTTGCTGCGATACGGCATAGAATAACGAAAAGGCTGGATGAATATCCAGCCTTTTATAAAGGTTACCGCGACGGGTTAACGAAAACGCCCTTGCGTGATTTGCAAGCGCGGATCTCGCTGCTTGATGGCATGCTGACAAATCTGCGCATGGGTCATGGCGATCGCCAGCGCATCCGCCGCATCTGCCTGCGGGCTACCCGGCAGTTTGAGGATCGTCTTAACCATGTGCTGCACCTGAACTTTCTCGGCAGCACCTGTACCGACGACTGTCTGTTTAACCTGCCGTGCGGCATATTCGAACACCGGCAAATCATGGTTAACCGCAGCAACGATTGCCGCGCCGCGTGCCTGACCGAGCTTTAACGCTGAATCGGCATTGCGCGCCATGAAAACCTGTTCGATGGCAAACACATCCGGACGAAACTGCGTAATGATTTCGCAAACACCGGCATACACCAGTCGCAGACGATTCGGTAAATCATCAACTGCCGTGCGAATACAACCACTGCCCAGATACTCCAGATGCCTGCCCTGCTGGCGGATCACGCCATAACCGGTGATCCGCGAGCCGGGGTCGATCCCCAAAATGATCGACATTGATTACAGCTGATCAGCCACTTCGTCGGAAATATCACCGTTGTGATACACTTCCTGCACGTCGTCGCAGTCTTCCAGCATGTCGATCAGACGCAGCAACTTAGGTGCAGTTTCCAGATCCAACTCAGCTTTGGTGGATGGGATCAGAGATACTTCTGCCATTTCTGCTTCCAGACCAGCTGCATCCAGCGCATCTTTCACGCTACCGAAATCTTCTGGGCTGGTGAATACGTCGATAGAGCCGTCATCGTTCACAACAACGTCATCGGCACCGGCTTCCAGTGCTGCTTCCATCACGGTATCTTCATCCAGACCAGCTGGGTAAGAGATCACGCCTTTTTTGGTAAACAGGTAAGATACGGAACCATCAGTACCCAAGTTACCACCGCTCTTAGTGAACGCGTGACGAACTTCAGATACGGTACGGTTACGGTTGTCACTCAGACATTCAACCATAACAGCAGTGCCGCCTGGACCGTAACCTTCGTATACGATGGTTTCCATGTTGCTATCGTCGTCACCACCCACACCGCGGGCAATGGCACGGTTGACCGTATCGCGGGTCATGTTATTGGACAGTGCTTTATCCACTGCAGCGCGCAGACGCGGGTTGCTAGCAACATCGCCGCCACCCATTTTTGCTGCGACCACCAGCTCACGAATCAGCTTGGTAAAAATCTTGCCACGCTTGGCATCTTGTGCTGCCTTACGGTGCTTAATGTTGGCCCATTTACTATGACCTGCCATAACAATCTCCGCTTTAATCTTATGTTGGTGCAAATACCAGTCGGATTGACCAGCGTCAGCACCCAATTACGAACTCTTCAATTGCCTGCCGGTTGCTCCATGAGCGGGTTAGTGCGGCCGCCTCAGCGGCTGGTAACCAGTGGTAGGCAAGATGTTCCGAAATGACCACCTCACGCTCTTCTGGCAAAGCCAGAATAAACCAGTGCTCCTGATTGCGGGTCACACCGGGTGCGTAACGGTGGCGTAAATGCTCAAAAAGCTCAAATTCCACACAGCGTTGGACATCGGTCAGCGTTAATCCTTCGGCCTGTATATCGATGCCCACTTCTTCCCTGATTTCACGCTGTGCAGTTTGCTGCGGCGTTTCGTCAGCCTCTAGGCTTCCGGTGACGGACTGCCAGTAAGCCTGGTGGTCTTTGCGCTGCAGCATAAGCACCCGTCCGGTTTGGGAACAATAAATGACTACCAGTACCGATTCCGGGCGCTTAAACTTCATGATCACTCCTTGATGTTTTTTACAACATCAATAGAGAGTTCAGCCAGTGCTGCTGGATTGGCAAAGCTTGGTGCTTCGGTCATCAAACAGGCGGCAGCTGTGGTTTTCGGGAAGGCGATAACATCACGGATGTTGTCAGTACCGGTGATCAGCATCACCAGACGATCCAGACCGAAAGCCAGACCCGCATGTGGAGGCGTACCGAACTTCAGCGCATCCAGCAGGAAGCCGAACTTCTCGCGCTGTTCTTGTTCGTTGATCCCCAGAATGCCAAATACAGTTTGCTGCATTTCGCTGCTGTAAATACGCACAGAACCGCCACCCACTTCGTAGCCGTTGATGACCATGTCATACGCGTTCGCTGTCGCGATCAGTGGGTTCGCTTTCAGCTCTGCTGGGCTCATGTCACGTGGCGAGGTGAATGGATGGTGCATAGCAGCCAAACCACCCTCGTCATCTTCTTCAAACATTGGGAAGTCGATAACCCAAAGAGGCGCCCAACCTTGCAGATCTGTCAGACCGAAATCACGGCCCAGCTTGATACGCAGTGCACCCAGTGCATCAGTTACCACTTTCCAGCTGTCAGCACCGAACAGAACGATATCGCCGCTCTGCGCGCCAGTACGGCTCAGAATGCCTTCCAGCACTTCAGCGTTCAGGAATTTTGCAATTGGGCTTTGTACGCCTTCCAGACCGGCAGCGCGATCGTTCACTTTCAGCCATGCCATACCTTTCGCGCCGTATACGCCCACGAACTGGGTGTATTCGTCGATGGTCTTGCGGCTCATCTCGGCACCCTTAGGTACGCAGATAGCTGCAACGCGGCCTTTCGGATCATTGGCTGGGCCTGAGAAGACTTTAAAATCAACGTCTTTTACCAGATCAGCAACATCAACGATTTCCAGTGGGTTACGCAGATCCGGCTTATCAGAGCCGAAACGGCGCATAGCTTCGGCCCAAGTCATGATTGGGAACGGAGCAAAATCCACACCCTTCACGTCTTTCCACAGTTCACGCACCATGCGCTCCATCACTTCACGCACCTGCTCGGCGCTCATGAAGGAGGTCTCCACATCGATCTGGGTAAATTCTGGCTGACGATCAGCACGCAAGTCTTCGTCGCGGAAGCACTTCACGATCTGATAGTAACGGTCAAAGCCGGACATCATCAGCAGCTGTTTGAACAGCTGTGGCGACTGTGGCAGCGCATAGAATTTGCCTTTGTGCACACGGCTTGGCACCAAGTAGTCACGCGCACCTTCTGGTGTGGCTTTGGTCAGCATCGGAGTTTCGATGTCGAGGAAGCCATTGTCATCCATAAAGCGACGAACAAAGCTGGTCACTTTGGCACGCATTTTCAGGCGGCTAGCCATTTCTGGACGACGCAGATCCAGATAGCGGAACTTCAGACGCTGCTCTTCGGTGTTGGTCTGGTTAAAGTCCAGCGGCAGAGGCTCAGCGCGGTTGATGATGTTCAGGGATTGGGCGAAGACTTCCACTTCCCCGGTCGCCATATCTTTGTTGATCTGGCTGTCCGGACGGGCGCGCACAATACCTTTAATCTGAATACAAAACTCATTACGCAGCTCAGAGGCTTGCTGGAATGCTTCCTGATGATCCGGATCGAAGAAAACCTGCACAACACCTTCACGGTCACGCATGTCGATAAAGATCAGGCCGCCCAAATCACGACGGCGGTGTACCCAGCCACACAGGGTCACTTCTTGCCCTTCGTGGGTGCGATTTAATTGTCCGCAATATACGGTGCGCATGGTTTACATCCTTTTGGTAAAACGAAGCAATGCCGACGCTGTGAGGTTTTTACAGCCTGTTATGTTCGCCGAAATCACTCGCTTTTAATTTTCGTACCAACTCTGAGTTTGCCTCGTTTACAGACATCGGCATCCGTAAACGAGGCAAACCAACCGACCTTATGGCCTTTGACAAAAGGCGAGTATTATAAAGGATAATGACTATCCAATAAAACTAAAGCCCCGAGATTAATCGGGGCCAATGATGCTGAATGTGTGCTGAGTGTTCAAAATCTGTATTAGCGGCGGTTGCCCATGATCCGCAGCAGCATTAAGAACAGGTTGATGAAGTCCAGATACAGAGTCAGCGCACCGACAATGGAGTACTTACGGAAGTTCTCTTTATCGTCGACAGATAACTGCTCACCGATCATTTTCAGCTTCTGAGTGTCATAGGCAGTTAAGCCGACAAACAGCACCACACCAATGTAGGTGATCACCCACATCAAGGTATCACTCTTGAGCCACATATTAACCAGTGACGCCAGAACGATACCAATCAGCGCCATGAACAACATGTTGCCAAAACCGCTCAAATCACGCTTGGTGGTATAACCATACAGGCTCATCGCTCCGAACATACCGGCAGTCACCAAGAAAGTCGAGGCGATGGAGCTTGCGGTATACATGATAAAGATGCTGGACAAGGTCAAGCCGGTCAGCGCCGAATAGAGCATGAACAGTGAGGTAGCCATTGCGCCACTTAAGCGCTGCAACATACCAGAGAGCACAAACACCAGTGCTAACTGAGCGATAATCAGCCCGAAGAACGTGATGTTACTGGAGAAAACAAAGTTGAGGACAGCTGGAGAGCTGGCCGCATACCACGCCACAAACGCAGTTAACAGCAAGCCACAGGTCATCCATCCATAGACTTGTGCCAGATACGCCTGGATACCACCTTTTGCTCGTTCAACGAGCGCACCATTTGAATTTGGATACATAATCCGTCACCCTTTTGCTGTTTTGTTGTCTGCCGGAAGTCGCCGTGTCACCATAAGCAGGTTTACCACGCCGATGATGTCGTTTTTCTCCTCAACACAATCGATTGATTGATTTTGTTGAGCCGATTTTCCGCCAGACCTTCAGATATACAAGAAGTTAACCTGATTGCGCATTTATGCAAGTTGCATTGTAAGCCTGCGAATGACTGCATTGTTTCTATTTGTGTCTTTTTTGCCTAAAATTAACGTCAACTCAAATTTGTGCTCTGTACATCATAAAAAATAACACAAGGATCGTTCTTTTGGACAACCGCTGCGTCAGTTCTCTCCGTTGCCGGATCACTTTCTCTTTTTGCTTATGTAGCATGCTGCTATTGAGCGCGCTGGCGGTCACTCAGCCCGCCTACGCATCTCACGTGCTGCAACTCACCAATGGGCAAGGAAAGACGACGCAATTATCCATGACACAGCTCAACGCGATGCCGCAATTTAGCATCAGCACCTGTACCCCATGGACAGAGCAGCGCCATACCTTTTCTGGGCCAAAGCTGTCGCAAGTGCTAGCACAAGCCGGTATTTACAGTCAGCGCATCGAAATTCAGGCAATCAACGGTTACCAAATCACACTGTCTCCCGCGGACCTCTCCCCGTATGCTCCGATACTGGCGACAGAAATAGACGGCAAACCAATGCGAATTCGGGATAAAGGACCGTTGTGGTTAATTTTACCGTTGGATCAATATCCGGTATTACACAAATCCTTATTCTATGCTCAAATGGCATGGCAGATAAAAAGCATCCGGGCGGTTAAGGATTAACCGTGGCTAAAATGAGGGTTGGGATGACCTGGTCAAAAAGCAATAAATGGCTCTGGGCGCTGGGAGCGGCCTTTGCTGTTTTTGCCCTGCTATCAATCATATTGTTCACGCTGGGAGTGGGATCGCTCAAGATCACCCATTCCAACAGTTCGTGGGCGCTGATGCAGCTGCAAATGGAGCAGCAAAAAATGCAATCGGCGCTCAAACTGTACCGCTCCGGTCAAGCCGACATTGATGAACTGTACTTGCGCTATGAAGTGATGTGGAGCCGTTTTCCGGTGCTGCTGGAAGGCGAAGAGCGCAAAGCCGTCGATCAGGTAACCGGTGCTGACCATGTTATTCGTGACTATTTCACCGATTTCAAAACGCTAGAACCGCTCTTTAACCAAGATACGCTCAGTGAACTCAATTTGCAGCAGGTGCAGCAGGTTCTCGATCGCCACGCGACCAGCCTCGACCGGCTGATAAACCAATTTTTCCATGTCTATCGCTACTATCAGTTAACCGGTAATGACAGCACGCTGCTGGCCAGCCGTCTGCTGGGCGTAACACTGGCTGCCGCGCTGATCATTGCGCTGACCGGCTTTTACCTGCTGGCACGCCAATTACGCGCCGAGCGTCAGCGCGCCACACAAGACCCTGTCACCGGCTTACCCAAGCGCGCGCAACTGCTGGATACGCTGCATCACATTGATTACGACCACCAGCGGGTCGGTTTGATGCTGTTTGATATTGAATCATTTCGCATGATTAACGGTAGTCTTGGCTTTGAAACCGGCGATCTGGTGCTACGGCTGACCACCCACAGTTTAAATAAAGTGCGTCCGGCGGATAGCCAGCTGTTCCGCACCGGCAATGATGAGTTTGCCCTGCTGTTGCCGGTACACAAAGATACCGAATTGCAGCAAATTGCCTCGCAACTGCAAGAAAAACTGCGGGCGATGAGTCACTATTTACCTCAGCGAACCTCAGTGCTGTTTTGCTGCGGCGCGGCGATCAGCAATCCTCAACGTCAGCAAGAAGCCTTGATGCAATCGGCGGAGATGGCACTGACCGAAGCACGCCAGCAACACCGAACCGGGATTGTCACTTTTACCCGTCCACTGCAAGCGCACAAAACCGAGCGGTTACGCGCGCTATCAGAAACCTTGCGCCAAGATCTGGAGCAAGAAGCCCTCACGCTGCACTTCCAACCGATTTTGGATGCCTGTACTCAACAAGTGCGGATGGTGGAAGCCAGCCCACGCTGGTATCACCCACGCTTTGGTCAAGTGAGCACCCGTGAGTTGTGGCAGCTGGCGGAAAACAGCTCTCTGACGCGGCCACTTAGTCACTGGATGCTGAACAAAAGCCTGCAACAGCTGCAACAATGGCATGTTGAGTTTCCGCAGCAACCCCTGGCGCTGTGTATCCCGATCAGTAATTACTTGCTGTATCCGGAGTTACCACCTCTGCTGGCTGAATTGCTGAAAACCTATGAAATCAATCCAGATCGGGTGACGCTGCAAATCGATGGTGATAACCCGAGCGATGCCATGACGGCGGTGTTGTACAACCTGCACAAGATGGGGCTGAAACTGGCCTTAGGTGGGTTTGGTCGTAATCCGGCCTCACTGGTGGCCTTCCAGCGCGTATTGCTTGATTACATCAAAATTGATTGCACGCTCTATACCGAGCTAACGCGCAATCGTAAGCAGCAAATTTTGCTGCGCGGGATTTTACAAATAGCACGACGGTTGAATATTCGGATTATTTTTGACCAGATCAATACGTCGCGTCAGTTCCAATCAATCTCCAGCATGATCTCTGCCAATTGGGTGCAAGGTGATCACTTCTGTCGGGCCTTGCCCGCCGAAGGAATCAACCTGTTTATGCTCAATCACACTTATCTGAGAGATATGCAAGAGGTGGTTTCTTAACCCGCGAGCCATGTTACAATTTACGCATAAGAGACTAAATGCTGCGGTATCCCATTTAGCCCAAGACACATTCATCACACAAAGCTATGATGAGTGATATTTTTTTATTCTCTGTGTTTATCTTTGGAGCAAATCAGGATGATTAGCGCCCTGTATGCGGTACTTGGTGCGCTGTTACTGATTAAGTTTTCCCTTGATGTGGTAAAACTTCGGTTTCAGTACAAAGTGGCCTTTGGCGATGGCGGGTTCTATCAGCTGCAAACTGCAATCCGGATCCACGGTAATGCGGTGGAATACATTCCTATCGGGATCATCTTACTGATTGTGATGGAAATGAACGGCGCAAGCGGCTGGCTGCTGCATTTGTGTGGTGCCATGCTTTTGATTGGCCGCATTCTGCACTATTTCGGTTTGCATGAACGCGAACTGCGTTGGCGCAAAGGCGGCATGGGCGCAACCTATGCATCCTTAATCATTATGATTATCGGTAATCTCTATTACCTGCCGTGGTCACAGATTTTTTATCTGTAATACGCGTGCTGATCTGCCCGGCGTTAACCGATAACCACGCGGCTTGATCATGTTTGCTCACACTTACCGCCCTGCTCTGTGGCGGTAAGACACAAGACAGCTTTGCATCTATCCTCTAAAATACGCCGTCCTAATTTGATATTCAGGTTTGTCATGTCTAACCGCGACACCATTTTCTCAGCTCCAATTGCCCAACTGGGCGATTTTTCTTTCGATGAACGGGTAGCCGAAGTCTTCCCGGATATGATCCAGCGCTCCGTACCGGGCTACTCCAATATCATTGCCACAATCGGTATGTTGGCGAAGCGCTTTATCCAGCCCAATACGCAGGCCTTTGATCTCGGTTGTTCCCTCGGCGCGGCGACGCTGTCGATGCGACGTAATATCGATGTCGAAGGCGTGCGCCTGATTGCGGTGGACAACTCGGCAGCCATGATAGAGCGTTGCCGTCGCCACATTGACGCGTTCCGCTCCGATACGCCGGTCGATATTATTGAAGGTGATATTCGTCAGGTGAAGATTGAAAATGCCTCGATGGTGGTGCTGAACTTTACATTGCAATTTTTGCCGCCAGATGATCGTCAAGCCTTGCTGAATCGCATTTACGCTGGCTTACGTCCGGGCGGCGCGCTGGTATTGTCTGAGAAGTTTTCGTTTGCCGATCAGACTATTGGCGATCTGCTGTTTGACATGCACTTAGATTTCAAACGCGCCAATGGCTATAGCGAACTGGAAATCAGCCAAAAACGCAGTGCGCTGGAAAACGTGATGCTGACCGACAGCGTAGAAACGCACAAAGCTCGCTTGCAACAAGCCGGTTTTGAACATGCGGAAGTGTGGTTCCAGTGTTTCAATTTTGGTTCGATGCTGGCCATTAAATCGGAGCAGGCGTAAATGATCGACTTTAACCCATTTTATGCCCGCCTCGCGGCAAGCCCACTGGCACATTGGTTAGAAACGTTGCCTGCGCAACTGGCCACATGGCGCAAAGAAAACCATCACGGTTCATTCCCTCGCTGGGAAAAATCTGTGGAATTTTTGCCTGATCTGGCGGTGACCGATCTGAACCTGAAAACCGCCGTTGCGGCTAATACCGCCGAGGGGATCAGTGAAGGCGAGCAAAAGCGCATCACCCATATCCTCAAAGAGCTGATGCCGTGGCGTAAAGGCCCGTACCATCTGCACGGGATCCACATCGATACCGAGTGGCGCTCTGATTGGAAATGGGATCGCGTGCTGCCGCACATCAGCCCATTAGCTGGACGTACTGTGCTGGATGTGGGCTGCGGCAGTGGCTATCACATGTGGCGAATGGTCGGTGAAGGCGCGCAGATGGTGGTGGGTATCGATCCTACTCCGCTGTTTTTGTGCCAATTTGAAGCGGTACGTAAGCTACTGGGCAATGATCCACGGGCAAATCTGCTGCCGCTCGGCATTGAGCAGCTGCCAGAGCTCAAAGCGTTCGATACTGTGTTTTCGATGGGCGTGCTTTATCACCGCCGCTCACCGCTCGATCACCTGCTGCAGCTTAAATCACAGCTGAACAGTGAAGGTGAGCTGATCCTAGAAACGCTGGTGGTGCCTGGTGATGAAAATACCGTTCTGGTGCCGGGTGAACGTTACGCCAAAATGCGTAATGTGTACTTTATTCCGTCAGCCGCCGCGCTGGTGAAATGGCTGGAGAAATGCGGCTTTAGCGATGTGCGCGTAGTCGATGTGGATATCACCTCACTGGATGAGCAGCGCCGTACCGAGTGGATGGTAACCGAATCCTTAGCCGATTTCCTCGACCCACTGGATCCGAGCAAAACCATTGAAGGCTATCCTGCGCCTACTCGCGCGGTGATTATTGCCCAAAACCGCTAATCGCGTGTCAGCACGCACGCCGCCAGTGCTCGGCAAGGACGCTATCAGGGAACAGGGAGTAAAACGAGAGTTATGTCAGCCAGACCCAAAACTACCCTTGAGCAGTGGCGGATGTTTCAAGCCGTCGTGGATTGCGGCGGCTACGCCCAAGCGGCCGATAAGCTCAATAAAAGCCAATCGTCGCTCAACCATGCGGTAACCAAACTGCAGGATATGCTCGGCGTGCAATTGCTGGAAGTGCGTGGACGCAAAGCATTCTTAACCGATGCCGGACGCATTATCCTGCACCGTAGCCGTCAGCTGACCGGCCAGATCTTGGCGCTCGAAGAACTGGCGGCCAATTTGGATCAAGGCTGGGAAGCGGAGATCCGCGTTGCGGTAGAAGCTATCTATCCGCGCGCACCGCTATATCAAGCCATTGCGCAGTTTTATCCGCAAAGTCGTGGTAGCCGCGTGATCCTAAAAGAAACTATTCTGACTGCTACCCAAGAGGCCATCCGTGATGGCTGGGATCTGGTGATCACTCCACATGTCCCGACCGGTTTTCTCAGTGCCCCGCTGTGTGGGATTTCACTGCATCCATATTGTCATCCACAACATCCGCTGACAGAACTCAGCGCACTGACCGAGCAAGATCTGGTTGGGCATTTGCAGATTGTGATTATGGATAATGCCCAGCAACCGACCATGGAAATCGGCTGGCTGAAAGCAGGACAACGCTGGAGTGTCAGCCACTTTTACGAAGCGCGCAGTCTGTTACTCGAAGGGATGGGCTTTGCATGGCTGCCGGATCATCTGGTAGCCGACGATCTGGCTGCTGGACGACTGCACCGCTTACCGGTGCAGTTTGGTGGTGAACGGCGTTTAACCGCGCAGATGATGTTACCGCGCGGCGAGCAAACCGGCCCGGGAGCCCGAGCACTGGCGAGCTTAATTACGCAAGCGGATCATGCGCTGTATCCCGCATCAGCGCCTTCATCTGAGTAACCACTGCCGCATCAACCTCAACGCGCGCGTATTCGTCCATCCCACCATCTCGGTTCATGCTCACGCCGGGCTGACGGTAACGCATGTTAGAGGGCACAGCGTGCGATGCTGAGCTGTGCAATTCGGTCGCGCCAGCGTCCAAGAACAACTGCATATTGCTCAGGCGAATACCAGAACCCGGTAAAATGATCGGGCCTTGGGTGGCGGCCAGCAGTTTTTCCAGTAGCGGTAAGCCCTGCTCCGCCGTATCACGCTGACCAGAAGTCAGAATGCGATCGACCCCCAGATCGGTAAGCTGTTGCAACATCAGCATCGGATCGGCGCCCATATCGAACGCGCGGTGGAAAGTGACCGACATGTCCCCGGCCAGTGCCATGATCTCTTGCATGCGCGCTAAATCAATCTGACCGTCTTCAGTCAACATGCCGGTGACCACGCCCGGAAAACCAAGCTCACGCATCAGCGCCAAATCCGATTTCATTTCGGCAAACTCTTGGCGCGAGTAACAAAAATCACCACCGCGTGGACGCAAAATCGGAAATACCGGAATACTCAGCAACTCTCTGGCCGCCACCAGCGAACCGTAGGCGGGCGTCGTGCCGCCTTCCAGACGACCGGCACACAGCTCGGCGCGATCTGCGCCCCCTTGCTGTGCCTTGATGGCGCAGCTCACGCTATAACAACTGATTTCCAACAGGCGTCGCATCTTACGTTCTCCTTTGCTCTATCCCTTGAGAATACCAGCGTTTTCACCGAGCGGCAGTAATACAAAAGACAGTGCGTGATCAGCCGCGCATCCGCGCTATTTTCTCGTAGGTGCAGCATACTATCCCTACAGAAAATAACGGTAAAAGATGCCCATGCCGCTCACTGTTCTACCGCACGAGTATTCGGTGCGACCACTTATGCGCAGTGTGAGATTGGATAGCCGGTTTTATTCGTTCGATATTATTTCGATAGTGTTTCGATTTAAACAGGCTGCTGGTATGGTGATTTTCTACTAAGTATTCCGGTCTTGTTCAGGTCACCGGCAAGGAGCCCCGATGTACGCAACACAGGAACATACAGCACTGTTTAATTTCGATGAAGAGATCGCGCGCGCCAATAGCGACAGCGAAAAATGGCACAAATATGCCAACCGCAATATTTTGCCAATGTGGGTGGCGGACACCGATTTTCGCTCACCGCCAGCCGTCATTGACGCACTACAAGCGCGCGTGGCGCATGGTGTGTTTGGTTATGGCTATGGCGCGTCACCGACGTTGATTGATGCCTTTGTGACGAGGATGCAAGAGCGCTATAACTGGCGCATCCAGCCGGAATGGTTGGTCTTTTTGCCAGGGCTAGTGTGTGGGCTGAATTTGGCGGTACGTGCCTACACCCACGCCGGAGATCGCACCATTGCACCAAGCCCCATTTATCCGCCTTTTGCCAAGTCTTCCGCCTTTGCTGGTATTGAGCAGTTAGCCGCACCGGTGACACTACAAAACGGACGTTGGGTTCTGGATCTGGCGGCAGCAAAAGCACAGCTACAGGGCAATGAAAAACTGCTGCTGCTGTGCAATCCGCAAAACCCGGGCGGCACCATTTATCGCCGTGAAGAGTTGCTGGCACAAGCCGAGTTTGCCCGTGAGCACAATCTGATTATCTGCAGCGATGAAATCCACTGCGATCTGCTGCTCGACGCACACCCGCATATTCCGATCGCCTCATTAGATGCCGATACCGAACAACGTAGCATTACGCTGATGGCACCGTCGAAGACCTTTAATATCGCCGGACTCGGTGCGTCAATCGCGATTATCCCGAATGAGCGTTTACGTCGCGAATTTGTCCGCACTCGCGCCGGCATTGTGCCGGGGGTTGATATTCTGGCGTATGTTGCGGCAGAAGCGGCCTATACCCAAGGCGAACCCTGGTTACAGGCACAGCTAGACTATTTGCGCGCGAACCGTGATCTGGTGGAAAGTCGGATTGCGCAGATCCCAGGCTTGCAGCTGGCACATACTGAAGCGACTTATCTTGCATGGATTGATTGCAGTGCGCTACCGGTAGAAAACCCACATCGCTTTTTTGAACAAGCGGGTGTCGGCCTGTCTCCGGGAGCTGATTTCGGTAATGCCCGTTTTGTGCGGTTAAACTTTGGTTGTCGCCGCGCATTACTGCGTGAAGCGCTGGATCGCATGGCAAGCGCTGTACAAGGTTTATAACAGAGCAAAGCTTATAAATCAGATAGCTACACTCGGCGGGCCAAAATAGCCCGCAGTAAAAAGCCGCAGTTTCATCATCCCAAAGCCACCATCATTGGTATTAGTGCCATAGCGTGATGAACTGCGGCTTTTTGCGATTTGTTTGCTAGTCAGCACCTAAATTCTTTAGGCGCATACGCTTACAGTGGGGACACCGTCATATTGCTGTTGCTGCCCACCATTCTGACGCGCACGCCCGGCTGAAAACGTGGATTGGCGCGCTGTACGACGACGATGCGACTGCCATCTTCACGCTGAATCTCCATCTCCACACCATCGACCTGATTCATGCTGTCTTCGATACGTTTACCGACCGCCGCACCGGCAATCGCACCACCGGCAGTCGCGATATCTTGGCCTGTACCGCCACCAATGGTGCTACCCAGCAAGCCACCGACAACAGCCCCCCCCAAACCACCGACGATACCCGAGCTTTCTGCCTGAATTCGCACCGGACGCACCGACACAATGGTACCGAACTGAACTGATTGCGCGGTTCTCGCTTGACTGCTGGAGTACACATCACCCGACAATGTACTGGTGTTCGCACAACCGGCCAGCGCAGTTACCATGAGCGCTAAAACACCTAAACGCATACCCATACGACCTCCATAGCATCACTCACTGTAATTTCCAGTGATGTAGTTTGCAGTGAAATTCTTTACCTGTGGCCCCTAATTGGGCTGATCCGGTAACGGTTTTGACTTCACTTTCAGCAAAGCACATCCGACAAAACCCTGTGTCACCTATTGCTGAATATTTAATCAACACAGGATAAGCCTAACCCGACACTCTCGGCAGAATCAATACAACACTATGCAACCGTCACCTGCTCAGTATAGGTGACCAACTGACGAAAAGGGGTCGATGTACTGTTTTTTCTCATCTTTCCTCTCCAGCCAACCGACTCGATCAACAAGGCAAGCGAAGACGAGCGGAACATCATAAGTGGGTAAACTTAACTGGGCATTAAACAAGACGAAAGATCACCCGCGGCTCAACATCAAACCGGTTAAGGGTGCTAAACGAAAAAAGAGCAGTCCGCATAACGGACTGCTCTTGGCAGAAAGAGAGTATGGCGTTTGCTCAGTACTTAAGCACCATACGGGTATGACGAACCAATCAGCGAAACGGTAGCCTGACCGCCGTTACCGACTAGCTGTACACGCGCCCCCGGCACAAAGCCCGGCGCAGCTTGCTGTACCACTACCACTTGCTGGCCATCATTTTTGCGGATCACCATTTCCAGACCGTTAGTCTGATTAGCCAGATTACCCACGTTATTACCAATTACGCCACCAGCCAGTGCGCCGGCGGTAGTCGCCAGATCGCGACCTACGCCACCACCAATTTCACTGCCCAGCAAGCCACCGATCACCGCGCCACCAATCGCGCCCAATCCTGGACCTTGTTGACCGCCCTGAATTTTCACCGGACGCACCGAAATGATGGTGCCGTAGCTGATGTTTTGCACCATTTTGGCATCTTGACCGGAGAACACATCGCCGGAATACATATCTGTATTGGCACAACCACTCAGGGCCAGCATTCCCATAACGACCGCAGAGCAAGAGAAATATCGTGAATAGCGCATGCCTTTTACCTCAGTAAACTGCGCCGGTACCTGACTGTGGACACCGGCAAAAATAAAAAAAATTCACTGTGGATACGGTGGCAAGCAGCACTCAGAAAAGCGATGACTAATTTGTCACAAAGCTTGTTTTTTTGTTTTCAATCACCGCGCGAATCGATAATGGATGGATTTTCAGCGTCAGATGCTCACGGCTAAATGCCAAGGTTGGGTTAGCCAATTGTTCATCTTCGGCTTGCGGCGAGCTAGCTTTATAGCGCACGCCATGGGCGGCAGGATCGGCCATCACCGCCATCAGCGAAGGCAGAGCTTCTTGTATCGCCTGCTCTAATTCAGGGATAGTTTGCGCGCTACTTGGCACCACCAACTCGACATGCTCCCACCCTTCACGCGCATAGTGCTTGTTGCTCGGATACGGCAGTTCGATGCAATCAATCTGCCACGGGCCAATCTGCAAAGGTTCATGCAGGGAAAACAAGCAGATAGGTCGGCCATTAATCTGTTTTTCTGACAACAAATCAGCAAAACGTAAAAAACCGTTACGCCAGCGATCGGCGGTTGCCACACTGTTACAACGCACAGCAATATGATCTGCCTGATAATCTTCGACTGAGATGCCAAGCTGTTGCGCAAAAAGAGTGATCTCCTCCGCAAAATCAGTCAGGCTGTCAGAAAGATCTGTTAACTCATTAATCCATGCAATGGGGGTTGACATCTTTTATCCTCAAAACATCATCACATGCGCGTTCGCGCTGCTTGTGGGGTTTTCATGAATCTGCCGCACAGGTATGATACTCAGTACATTTATCTCTGTGCACGGTTTCACGCATTATTCTTTCTGCATAAGGCTTGGCAATGGCCATGATTTCATCGCTATTCGTCTCTGTGCACAATAATTAGATTAAAGGTAATCAGGTGAATATTCAGGCTCTTATTTCCGACAAGGTCAGCCAAGCGCTGATCGCAGCGGGTGCTCCTGCAGATTGCGACGCTATGGTTCGTCAGTCTGCAAAAGCGCAGTTCGGTGACTATCAGGCAAATGGCGTGATGGCTGCTGCTAAGCGATTGGGCATGGCTCCGCGACAACTGGCGGAGAAAGTGCTTGAGCATCTGGATCTGGGTGCTATCGCCAGCAAAACCGAAATCGCCGGTCCCGGCTTTATCAACATTTTCCTGAATCCGCAGTGGGTTGCCGAACAAGCGGAAGCGGCGCTGTCTGACAGCAAGCTGAACGTATCGCCAACCTTACCGGCTCAGACCATTGTGGTGGACTACTCTGCACCAAACGTGGCCAAAGAGATGGCCGTTCACCACATTCGTTCCACCGTTATTGGTGATGCCGTGGTGCGTACTCTGGAGTTTCTGGGTAACAATGTTATCCGTGCCAACCACCTGGGTGACTGGGGTACGCAGTTCGGGATGCTGATTGCTTATCTGGAAAAAATCCAGAACGACGAGAATGCTGACTTAGCCCTGTCTGATGCTGAAGGCTTCTACCGCGAAGCGAAAAAATGCTACGACGAAGACGAAGAGTTTGCGGTTCGCGCTCGTGGCTACGTAGTAAAACTGCAAGGTGGCGACCCATACTGCCTGAGCATGTGGCGTAAGCTGGTTGACATCACCATGGAGCAAAACCAGCGCATCTACGATCGTCTGAACGTCAGCCTGAAGAGCAAAGACGTGATGGGCGAAAGCCTGTACAACCCAATGCTGCCTGAGATCGTTAACGATCTGAAAGCACGTGGTCTGGCTGTAGAAAGTGAAGGCGCGCAGGTCGTGTATCTTGACGAGTTCAAGAACAAAGATGGCGAAGCCATGGGCGTTATCGTGCAAAAGAGCGATGGCGGCTACCTGTACACCACCACCGATATCGCCTGTGCCAAGTACCGTTGGGACAACTTCAAAGCGAACCGTGTTCTGTACTTCATCGACTCTCGTCAGCATCAGCACCTGATGCAAGCCTGGGCGATCGTACGTAAAGCCGGTTATATCCCAGAAGAGATGACGCTGGAGCACTGCGCTTTCGGTATGATGCTGGGTAAAGACGGTCGTCCGTTCAAGACCCGTTCTGGCGGTACCGTGAAACTGGCTGAACTGCTGGATGAAGCTACCGAACGTGCTGAGAAGCTGATTGCTGACAAGAACCCAGATCTGAGCGACGAAGAGCGCGCAGCGGTAGTTAACGCTGTCGCGATGGGCTCCGTGAAGTATTCTGACCTGTCCAAAAATCGGACCACAGACTACATCTTCGACTGGGAAAACATGCTGAGCTTTGAGGGTAACACTGCCCCTTACATGCAGTATGCCTATACCCGTGTTGCGTCTATCTTCAAGCGTGCCGGTGTGGATGAATCACAGCTGACCGGTAAGATTGTGCTGACCGATGACCGCGAAAAAGCACTGGCGACCAAGCTGATGCAATTCGAAGAAGCGGTATACAGCGTTGTGCGTGAAGGTGAACCACACCTGATGTGTGCTTACCTGTATGAGCTGGCCGGTCTGTTCTCTAGCTTCTACGAAGCGTGCCCAATCCTGAACAGCGATGATCAAGATGTGCGTAACAGCCGTTTGAAGCTGTCGTTACTGACCGCGAAGACCCTGAAACAAGGTCTGGATCTGCTGGGTATCCAAACTGTCGACCGTATGTAAGTCGAACATCGGTTTGGATAACACGAATAAAAAACCACCCTGCGGGGTGGTTTTTTTATTGGTGCGTTTTTAGCGGCGCTTTTTATACATCAGATATAAATCAGTGGCTTATTCCAGCGCACGTAAGCGCGCGTCTAACGCGGCCAATTGTTCGCGCAGGGCGGTCACTTCATCTTCCAGCGCCTGAATACGGCTCTCTTGCTCAGCCACGCGTACCAGATCGCCCAACGTATCAACCGTTGCTGTGGATTCTGCACTGTCAGCAGTTAAGGAGTCATCGGTACAAAACAACTGCGCATAGCGACATTCACGCTTCCCCGGCTCACGCGCCAGACGCATCACAAACGGGCCATCATCACGTGCCGCCAGCTTTTCTAACACCGCTTCGACTTGCTGCACATCACTAAATTCGGCCAAACGGGCAGTACGGGTACGCAGTTCACCGGCCGTTTGCGGGCCGCGCAGCAACAATACGCACACCAGTGCTAACTCCTGCGCCGAGAGCTTCAGGTTACCGAACTCTGAATTACAAAAACGGTGCTCGTACTTCACGACCCGATTACCAAAACCGGACAAATCACGCAGTAAGCGTTTTTTCAGTAACGTATCCACCGTATCCTGCACATCGGCTTCGCTCCACTCCACCACCGGCTCACGGTTCGTTTTTTGGTTGCAGGCGGTAGTCAGGCTGTTCAGTGACAGCGGATACTGCTCTGGGGTGGTGATTTGCTTTTCCAGCAAGCAGCCGATAACCCGAGCTTCTTTTACCGTCAGTTGGATTTTCACGTTACCCTCTCTTGTTCCCTAGTGTTGCTTGTTGTCGCGAAATCATGTCACGCACGCTCTGGCGCACGCCAACGTGGATTGCACAGTGCTGTCAGCACATGATCCTGCCATTGACCGTCAATCAGTAGATAATCGCGCGCAAAGCCTTCACGCTCAAATCCAAGCCGTTTCAAAAGGTTACCGCTACGCTGATTATGCGGCATGTAGTTGGCCATGATCCGGTGCAGATGTTGCTGTTCAAAAATATAGCGATTGGTTTGACGCAAGGCTTCATACATCAGCCCCTTGCCCACATGCAGCTCGCCCAGCGAATACCCCAGATAGCACGCGTGAAATACGCCGCGCACCACGTTACTGTAGTTGGCAATCCCCAACACTTCGCTTTCTTGTGGATCGAGCAAAATAAAACAAAACGCATTGCCCTGACGATGCAACTGCGTGATCAATGACAGGCGCATCTCCCAGCCCGAAGGGCGAAAATGGCTTTCATCCCTGGCTGGCTCCCACGGCTTGAGATACACCCGATTCAGGGTGTAGTAATCGGCAATTTTCGCCGCATCTTTTTCCTGTGCCAGTCGCACAATCAGTCGCTCGCTGCACAGTCGAACCTGCGGTGCGGTAAGACGGCCAAACATGTGATTACCCCAGAGTCAGGTCAATATTGAATCCGTTTAACAATAAATCGGTTTTCCTGTGAGATATCACAGTGTTGACATCATACCGTGCGCCTTGGTGGATCACAGCGTGTTACCTGCGGCTTTTTTCCTAATTTACTGACAGATCACTTTTTTGTTGTCACCGCAAGCCCACAGCGCTTTATTCTGAACCAATTCGTTTTTTTTACGCGCTTATTTAGCGACTTATGATGAGAATTTGTTATTCTCTGCCGGTGTAGGCAATTGTTTGCGCCGATTATCTCGATGAGTTCCCCCATGACCACCAACAGTTCCGTAACCGAAATCCAGGATACCTCACTGGCCACTGCGCCGCTGCTGAGCCTGTTCTGGCGCTATACCATTCCGACCATTACTGCGATGGTGATCAGCGGCATTTACGTCACCATTGACGGTATTTTTGTCGGCCATTTTCTCGGTGAGCAAGGGCTGGCTGGGGTGATGCTGGCCTATCCAGTCGGCTCGGTACTGTACGCCGTGGGCGCGATGATTGGCATGGGCGCGTCTTCGCTGGTTTCCCTGAATATGGGGCGCGGCGATCTGCAAAGCGCCCGTGGGATTGTCGGTAATGCCCTGCTGCTGGTGATTTTAGCTGCGCTGATTATCGGCTCGGTGGGCTTGCTGTATGGCGGACATATGCTGCGCTGGCTGGGTGCCGAGGGCGAGATTTATAGCGCGGGTATGGAGTATCTGCGCTGGTATTTTATGCTGGGTAGCGCCGCGTTATTGTCGATGAGTTTTTCCGCGCTACTGCGTAATGACGGCCAGCCTAAGCGCGTCACCTACATCATGGTGCTGGGCGGCACCCTGAACGTGATCATGGATTACCTGTTCTTGGCAGTATTTCCAATGGGGCTTGCCGGCGTAGGTTTGGCAACCATGCTGTCGCAAGTGGTCACCGGCGGCTTGTGCCTGTCGCACTTTTGCTCGCATCGCAGTCAGTTACGCCTGACATGGGCGGCGCTACGGCCAAAGTTGACGCTACTGCTGCAAATATTGCGATTGGGTACCTCGAGCTTGCTGATGTATCTCTATCTGTCGGTAGTATTGGCCTTTCACAACAAAGCCTTTATGAGTGTGGGAAGTGCGCTGCATGTGGCCGCTTACGGAATCGTCAGCTATGCCGAGGCGTTTTTCTATCTGATTTTTGAAGGGATTGCCTTGGGCATTCAGCCGATCACCAGCTTTAACGCGGGAGCCGGTCTTGAAGAGCGGGTGCGTAAAATTCGTAATTTAGGGCTTGGCATTACGGCAGGGCTAGGTATTAGCGGCATGATCGCGCTGTATCTGTTTCCGCAGTATGTGGCCTTCATGTTTGCCGGTGACAATCCGGGGCTGACCAAAGAAGCCGTTAACGGGATTTATCGCTATTTCTGGGGGCTACCGATGGAAGGTTTGCTGCTGGTGGGCGCGACCTATTTCCAATCGGTCAATAAACCGGTAATAGCCTCTACCCTAACTGGCGGTAAACTCCTGCTGATTGGCGGTTTCCTGTTTGTCTTTGCGCGTTGGTGGGGCGTAAATGGCGTCTGGATGGCCTTGCCGGCATGCAGCACCTTATTGTGTATCTGGATGCTGTGGCAGATGAAAAATGAAAACCGCCATCCGGCGCGTGGCATGTTGGAATAATCTGAACCGCGAGCCTATCCCTATCGCGATAGGCTCTGATTACCGCTCTTACTGCCGAACTGATTCACGAACTTATCGCCTCATTATCGCCTCACTGCAGGCAACGTTAACTCAGCCCGTAAACCGCCCAATGGGGAAGGCTGCAAACGCAAATCACCGCGATACGATAGCGCCATCTCATAAGCGATATTCAGCCCTAATCCGCTCCCCGGGGTGGTTTCATCCAAACGCACGCCACGCTGCAATACCCGCTCCCGATCCGCATCGGCAATGCCGCAGCCATCATCGTCAATCAGCAGCGTCAGCATGGCGCTCTCTGCGCTGGTATCGTTGGACACTTGCAGATGAACCCGGATCAGCGAGGTGGCCCACTTGAACCCATTTTCAATCAAGTTTCCGGCCATCTCATCAAAATCATCTTCCGATACCGCCAGCTGCAATTCACTGTCGAGCTCGTTAATCAGCTCAACGTCACGGGCTGCATACACTTTCGACATCGCCAGTGCAATGCGATCGACGCGCAGTGCCGGCTGACAGCGCACCGCCAAAATATTGCTAGCCCCTGCAATGCGTGCACGCGCCAAATGACTCTCAATCTGCTCACGCAGCTGTTTAAGAGGAGCTTGTAACTGCGCTTGTTCCACAGGTGGCAGCAGCGCTATCTGGTTATTCAGCACCGCCAGCGGCGTTTTCAATGCATGGGCTAGATTACCGGTATGATGACGGGCGCGATTTAGCAGCTCGCCATAGTGAAACAGCAGCGCATTCAGATCCGCCGCTAATGGGGCTAACTCTTTGGGTAACGCACCTTCTAACTGGGTTTGATGACCTTGCCGCACTTGCATCAGTTGCTGTTGCACGCGACGTAACGGTTTGAGCGACCAACCAATCAACACGCCGATAATGGCCAAGATCCCCATCCCGGTAACGGCTAAAATGCCCCAAAACAGATGCGTTAACCGCGCCAAAGTTTGGTGTAACGGCACTTCGCTTTGGGCGATCACCAACGTTAAGGGATGCGGGTAATCTGGTAAGGTCAACTCTCGGCTGACACGTAGCAGAGGCTGCGCTTTGGGACCGGTCCACTGCCCTTCGCTTTCCTGCATGCCGCTATCCCACAACGAGCGCGAACGCAGCACCCCAGCCGGAGATGTGACTTGCCAGTACAACCCGCTGTAAGGCTGACGAAAACGCGGGTCGCTCAGTAAACCGCTAACTTCCGGCACGCCTTGGCTGTTCACTTCCAGCCGCGCACTGAGCTCATCCAGATACAATCGCATCGACTGACTGGCTTCTTGCTGCAAATAGTGGCGCAAAATCTCCGGCACCACCATGCCCGCACTGACTAACACCAGTAGCAGCCAGCCCATGGTCGCACCGAGTACCCGCTGACGCAGGCTAAAGCGATCAATCTGCATTGATCCGATATCCTAAGCCGCGCACGGTTTGAATAATTCGGCTGTCAGTTTTACGCCGGATACGACCAATAAACACTTCTACCGTGTTGGAGTCGCGATCAAAATCCTGCCGATAGATACTTTCCACCAGCTCGGTGCGCGAAATCACCCGACCTTTGTTTTGCATCAGATACACGAGTACTTTGTACTCAAGCGATGTCAGCTCAATCGGCTGACCTTGCCAGAACACCCGCGCGGCGCTCAAATCCAGCGTTAAATCGCCCGCCTGCAATTGTGGCGCAGCTTGCCCAGAAGAGCGGCGCAATTGCACCGACAGCCGAGCCAATAATTCAACCATCTCGAACGGCTTGGTCAGGTAATCATCCGCCCCCGCATTGAGCCCTTCAATGCGCTGATGCAACTCGCCACGGGCACTGAGAATAATCACCGGCGTGGTATTACCCTCTTGGCGCAAACTGCGCAGCACTGTCAGCCCATCGAGCTTAGGCAGACCCAAATCCAGTACAATCACATCCCAGTTTTCACTGGTGGCGCGGTATAAGGCGTCAATGCCATCGCGGGCAATGTCGCAAATCCACTGTTGCTGCTCTAGCGCCGTTTCTATCTGGCGCGCCAGTAAGGTGTCATCTTCAACAATTAGGGCTTTCATCTGGCTGTCCGTTGGCTCTGGTGCATTTATTGTTATTTTACTGATTCTGAACGGTTTTTAACTGAGTGTTTGATTGTGGTATTAGCCACTGAGTGCCATAAGCAACAATACTCTGCAACTCGGATATTGCTAATCGTCCAGTTGACTCAAATCCACGCCATGACGTAGTACGCTATCCAGATCATGGCCTTTAATTTTGAGAATTTTCAGCGTGGTGGCGTTGTATTTGACCTTGATGACGTTGTTGGTCGCGCCCAGCAGTTTTAGCTCGTACTCCCAAACGCCGTCATCTTCATCCAACTCCACTTCGATGATCCGGCCATTCAGATCTCGCTCAACCTGCTGTAATAACAGGCTATATGGCTGAATCAGTCCGGCTTGGGTTGCCGCCAGCGCCGTATCCTGCACGTCATCATCCAGCTCTAACTCGGGGAGCGGATCGGCACCGGTTTGGCTGGCCACAAACCCCGTCATCATTAGCACTGTCAAAGTGACGGCACACCACCGCCCAATCCTGTTCATAACACAACCTGTCTACGTAGCTAGAGTGTTGGACTGTCGGCAGTGTATCAGAGTCACTGACACTGCCGTTGATTGACCGCAAAAAAGCCCACACAGCGCAATTTACTACGCAAAACAATACCGCGAGCCTGTTCGGATTATCAGAGTAAACCCCTTTACGACTTAATCGGAAATGAGGGAACTATTCATCTTTTGTTCAGCTTGCCCTCTGCTTTCATCTTCCCCGTATTTTTCTGTTGATTATTTGTTCTATCGAGGATTGTGCTACCGAAGATCTGGTATGCATAAAAATTCACTGTTAGTGCAACAAATTCCTCTAGCAGTAAAAAAACGCGAGCTGCTGCTTGTTGATTAAATGTTGAATCACATCTTTGGTAAACAGAATTTTATTGGTGTTTTTAACTATTCATGCTGCTGTGAATCACATTTTCGACTAGGTGAAGTGAGTTAAATCACACTAACTGTTGATGAATTGTATCGGAGCATCATTTACAGCCTACGGCAAACAGTTTACGTTACAGGCGGGTTATTCCAAAAAAATGCAAAAAACCCGCGCGGATCGCTGGTTTGTCTTTCACAGGAAGTGAGCCTGTTAAAGCCTGCTAATAACCGGCATCTGTGGTCAGTTTACGGATGAATTTGTCAGGGACGGATGTCCCCCGCAGAGGTAACCATGTCCTTGCTCGAAGTAAAGAACCTGCGGATCGAGTACCCGTCCCGCTACGGGGTACACGCCGCTGTTAAGGATCTCTCATTCTCCATTGAAAAAGGGGAAATCGTCGGCGTAGTCGGAGAATCCGGCGCCGGTAAATCCACCATTGGTAACGCTGTTATCGATTTGCTCAGCCCACCCGGCCACATTGCTCGGGGGGATATCTACCTGAACGGCGAGCTGATTTCTGGCAAAACGCAAAAAGAGATGCAGGCGATCCGCGGCTCGCACATCGGTTTTATCTTTCAAGACCCGATGACATCGCTCAATCCGCTGTTCACGGTAGAGCAGCAACTGGTGGAAACCATATTAGCTAATACCTCGCTCAATCATCAGCAAGCGCTGGCCAAAGCACTGGAGCTGATGCAAGCGGTGGGTATTCCGCAGCCAGAGCTGCGTATCAAGCAGTATCCACACCAATTCTCCGGCGGGATGCGCCAGCGGGTGGTGATTGCAATCGCGCTGTCCGGCGATCCAGAGCTGATTATTGCCGATGAGCCAACCACGGCGCTGGATGTGTCGATTCAGGATCAAATTCTGCAACTGATCCGCCGCTTGTGCAAAGAGCGGCAAGTCGGCTGTATGCTGGTAACCCACGACATGGGCGTGGTGGCCAATATCACCGATAAAGTGGCGGTAATGTACCGCGGCGATCTGGTGGAATTCGGCACGACTACCCAAGTGCTGGGCACGCCATCACACCCGTATACACGTAGCCTGATTTCGGCGGTGCCGCGCTCTGACGTCAAACTGGTACGCTTCCCACTGGTTTCGTATATCGAAGATGCCGGTACGCCAGACACGCACATTGATCTGAAAACCCACTGGCTTGGCCAAAGCCAAGATCAGCGCGCTTATGAAGGCGCCCTGCTGCGCGTTGAGCACGTGAATCTGAAATTCGTCACCAAAGATTCGTTTTTCCCATCGCGGCGTGAATATGTACAGGCCTGTAGTGATATCAGCTTCGAGATTTTCGAAGGGGAAACGTTTGGTCTGGTGGGCGAATCCGGGTCAGGTAAATCCACTATCGCCCGCGCGGTGACCGGATTATATCCGCCTGATAATGGCCGCATCGTCTTTGAAGGCATTGATCTGACCGCGCTGAAAAATGAGCAACAACGCCGCCCATTGCGCCGCCAGATGCAGATGGTGTTCCAAAACCCCTACTCTTCGATGAACCCTCGCATGAAGGTGCGTGACATCATCGCCGAGCCAATTCGCTTTCACCGTTTGGCCAGCTCTGAGCGCCAAATTGAGCAGATTGTGGGGGATTTGCTCGATCACGTGGGCTTAGGCCGCAATGCCGGAGTGAAATACCCGCATGAGTTTTCTGGCGGTCAACGCCAGCGGATCTCGATTGCCCGCGCCTTGGCTACCCGTCCACGTTTTCTGATCTGTGATGAGCCGACCTCGGCGCTGGATGTGTCAGTACAGGCGCAAATCCTGAACCTGCTGAAAGATTTACAACAAGAGTTGGGGCTGACCATGTTGTTCATCAGCCATGACCTGCCGGTGATCCGCCAAATGTGCGACCGCATCGGCGTGATGCGCCACGGTCATCTGGTCGAAGTGGCGGAAACCGAAAAACTGTTTACCAATGCCGAGCATGAGTACAGCCGCAAGCTGATCTCGCTGATGCCGGAGTTCAAGGGAATGTCCCGTGAGGGACTGGATATCGCAAGCTGAAACCGCAAGAGACACACAAAAGCATGGAGAACAAGATGAAAAAAGGATTATCCAAAATTGCGCTGGCGCTGCTGGCAGCCGGAATGGCCTTTAACGTTGCCGCCGCTGACATCAAGGTGGCCGTAGCCTCCGATCCAACCTCACTGGACCCGCAAGAGCAGCTGTCGAATCAGACATTGGAAATGTCGCATCTGGTGTTCGATCCGCTGATCCGCTGGAATCAGGAGCTGCAATTCGACCCGCGTCTGGCCGAAAAATATGAGCGTATCGACGATAAAACCATGCGCTTCCACCTGCGCAAAGGGGTGAAATTCCACTCCGGTAACGACTTTACCGCCGATGATGTGGTGTGGACAGTTAACCGTCTGAAAAACTCCCCTGACTACAAAGCAATTTTCGACCCGATCGCCGAAGCCAAGAAGGTGGATGATTACACCGTGGATCTGATCACCAGCAAGCCTTATCCGCTGGTGCTGCAAACCGCGACCTACATCTTCCCGATGGACTCTAAGTTCTACAGCGGCACCGCCTCTAACGGTAAGCCAAAAGATGAGATCATCAAAAACGGCGCGTCATTTGCCTCCACCAACGTTTCTGGTACCGGTCCTTTTACCGTGAAATTCCGTGAGCAAGGTGTGAAGCTGGAGTATGCCCGTAACCCAAATTACTGGGATAAAACCTCCAAGGGTAACGTCGACAACCTGACTCTGGTGCCTATCAAAGAAGATGCCACCCGTGTAGCAGCCCTGCTGGGTGGCGATGTGGACGTGATCTATCCAGTTGCGCCAAACGATCTGGAGCGTGTGGAGAAAGGTCAAAATACCCAACTGGTGACCCTGCCGGGTACCCGCGCCATTGTGGTCGAGCTGAACCAAAACACCAACCCAGCGCTGAAAGACAAGCGTGTGCGTCAAGCGATTGAATACGCCATCAACCAAGAAGCGATTGTTCAGAAGATCAACAAAGGCTTCGGTACCCCAGCCGGTCAGCTGAGCCCGAAAGGCTATGCCGGTCATAACGAAGCACTGACGCCACGTTACGATCTGGAAAAAGCCAAGGCACTGATGAAAGAAGCCGGCTATGAAAATGGCTTTAAAGTCACCTTTATCGCCCCATCGGCACGTTACGTGAACGACGTGAAAATCGCGCAAGCTATCTCCGCCATGCTGTCGAAGATCAACATCAAAGTGGATCTGAAGACCATGCCGGTAGCCCAGTACTGGCCGGAGTTCGACAAGTGCGCGGCAGATATGCAGATGATTGGCTGGCACTCAGATACCGAAGATAGCGCCAACTTCTTCGAATTCCTGACCTTCACCAAAGATGCCAAAACCGGCATGGGCCAGTACAACTGCTCCGGTTACGCCAATGCCGAAGCGGACAAACTGGTGGTCGACGCCAATAACGAAACCGATCCGGCCAAGCGCGCAGCCATGCTGCAGAAAGTAGAAGCCATTTTGGCCGATGATGCCCCGTTTGTGCCATTGCACTGGGAAAATCTGGCCTATGGCGCGAAGAAAAATGCTGACATCAAGCCTGTCATGAACGTGATGAACTTCCCGTACTTTGGCGATCTGGTGATCAAGCAATAAGGTCCGCCCGCATGGGTCTGTGACCATCAGGGAAACGGCGGAGGCCGCAAGGTCTCCGCTCGCTGTAAAAGCCTGCATCGATAAAGCAGGCCATATAAAGGGACGCGTATGTTTACATTTCTGCTCAAACGTTTTTATCAGGCGGTGATCGTGATGTTCGTGATCAGTCTGGTGGCTTTTGCCATCCAAGACAATCTCGGCGATCCACTGCGTGAAATGGTGGGCCAATCAGTGTCCGAGGCGCAGCGCCAGATCCTGCGCGATCAGATGGGGCTGAATGATCCTTTTTTGGTGAAATACACCCGTTTTCTGCAAGGCGCCATTCATGGCGATCTGGGCACCTCCTATTTCTTTAAGCGCCCCGCTCTGGAAGTGATTCTGGATAAGCTGGTCGCCACCTTGGAGCTGGTTTTCGGCGCTACGTTGCTGATTATTTTTGTCTCCATCCCACTTGGTGTGTACTCGGCGATCCGCCCGCGCAGCATGCTGACCAAATTCATCATGGCCACCAGTAGTATCGGCATCTCCATTCCGGTATTCCTGACCGCCATCATGCTGATGTATGTGTTCTCGATTCAACTTGGCTGGCTACCGGCTTATGGCCGCGGGGAAACCGCCAATGTACTGGGCTGGGATTCGGGCTTCTTTACGTGGGATGGGATTAAACACCTGATCCTGCCAAGCATTGCCCTCTCCTCCATCATGCTGCCGCTGTTTATCCGCTTGGTGCGCTCTGAGATGCTGGAGCAGCTGTCATCGGAATACGTCAAATTCGCCCGCGCCAAAGGGCTTAATGATCATCAGGTGTATTACCGCCACGCGCTGAAAAACACCATGCTGCCGGTGATCACCGTGGGCGGTGTGCAGATTGGTACCATGGTGGCCTACACCATTTTGACCGAAAGTGTTTTCCAGTGGCCGGGAACCGGTTTCCTGTTTTTGGAAGCTATACACCGCGTGGATACCCCGTTGATTACTGCCTACGTGATTTTTGTCGGACTGCTGTTTGTGGTGACCAACACGCTGGTCGACCTGCTATACGGCTTCATCAACCCAACTGTTAACCTGACCGCCAAGGGGTAAGTATGACTCAGGCCGTAACCACCAGCCGCTGGGCGCGCTTTAAAAACTCCGACATCGTGTACTACTTCCTGCGCGATAAAGTGGCGATATTCTGTTTCGTGGTCTTTCTGGTGTATGTGCTGGCGGCGATGCTGGCACCTTGGATTGCACCGCACAACGTGTATGACCCAACCAGTTTTGACCTGATGGATGCCGAAATGCCGCCATCATGGCTCGACGGTGGCGATCCGCGTTTTTGGCTCGGCACGGACAACCAAGGCCGTGACATCTGGAGCACCATTTTGTACGGCTCACGCATCTCACTGGCGATCGGCATTTTTGCCGTAGCCCTGCAGATGCTACTGGGCGTGGTGATCGGGCTGACCGCGGGTTACTCCGGTGGCCGAATCGACAACTTACTGATGCGTTTTGCCGATGTGCAGTTGTCGTTCTCCACCATGATGGTGGCCATCATCATCTCGGCAATCTTTCAGGCGACCTTTGGCTCCGAGTTTTTCTCTAAATACGCCATTGTGATGCTGGTGGTGATTATCGGAGTGGCCGAATGGCCGCAATATGCCCGTACGGTGCGCGCCTCGGTGTTGGCGGAGAAGAAAAAAGAGTACGTGGAAGCGGCCAAGGTAATGGGCTTTCGCGCCCCGCGCATCATGTTCCGCCATATTCTGCCAAACTGCTTGTCGCCGATTCTGGTGATCTCCACTGTGCAGGTGGCAAACGCCATCATGAGTGAAGCGGCGCTGTCGTTCTTGGGCTTAGGGATGCCGGTTGACCAACCGTCGCTGGGCTCGCTGATCAGCGTTGGCTTTAACTACATCTTCTCGGGCTCGTGGTGGATCACCGCCTTCCCCGGCGTGTGCTTGGTACTGCTGGTGCTGGTGATTAACTTGCTGGGTGACTGGCTGCGCGATGTGTTCAACCCGAAAATCTACAAGGGCTAACAACATAAAGCTTCAGTAAGATTTGAGGGATAAACTACAGACAAAAAACAGCGCCAATAGGCGCTGTTTTTCTTTTGGATTCAGCAGGCTTAACGAAGCAATGACATTTTGCCAAACGCTGAAAACAACAAACCCGCGACATGCGCGGGTTTATTTGAATTTGGCGGAAGAGTAGAGATTCGAACTCTAGAACGCTTTCGCGTCGCCGGTTTTCAAGACCGGTGCCTTCAACC
>NZ_JRKB01000031.1:0-14923 GCF_000800945.1 Plesiomonas sp. ZOR0011 | reverse complement strand
TCAAGGTTACTTTTGGCAGCATCTCACCGGAGGCCAGAGAGTTGTACATCAAAGGAACGGCTTTGTTCAGCGCCACAGTGAACTGGAATGGCTTGTGAACACGTTGGCCTGCAGGCTGACCTGACTGTGGGTCAGTCGGTACGGTAACGATATGTTTGAACTCTTGTACCAGCATTTCATCTTCGTGACCTTGTACAAAGATGTTACCCACGGATTCAGCGGTGAACGCGCCTGCAGTGATGTTACCTTGGGTTTTGCCTTCAATAGAGATATAACATGGGGTTGGCATTGCGATGCTCCTAAAATGATAGCTAAGGATGGCTCCTAATCATCAAAGCCATAGCATTCTTTATGCCATCTGATTAAATCCTTATAAATCAACAGTATATAAATGTGCGTTATTCAGATCACACCAATTTGAGCAAGAAATTGCGCATTATTGGTTAAACAACCGGCATAAGTTGCTTGGGCAGAATATTGCTCTGAATAATGAGCAATAATTCGCTCAAACAGCTAGATTAGTCTGAGTTGGTTGGTATGCGAACTGACAGAGATAAATGGTCCGTTTGCAGATACATGCTCAGTAAATAAAAGTGCGCCATCGCTATCTAATAAGATGATAAATATAGTAATTAAGCTCTAGACTGTTTGATTCTTGCTTGTAACCATGCCTCTACTTCACTTTCTAACCAGCGCGAGCTTCTGCCTAATTTGATTGGTTTAGGGAACTCACCGTCTTTAATTAGCTTGTAGAACCACTTATCTGTTAACCCCGTTAACTTGGTGATGAATGCCATATTAACAAATTGATCGTTCAGAATTGAGTGTTCAGTAGACATCGTTTTTCTCCATCAATGAAAGGGAGAAGAAGTCCGAGATTTGTGTTAGCGAACTTCTTCAAACGATATGTCATTGACGTACTTTTTTACTCACAGACGGAACAGGCTCTGCGACATCACTGGTGCTGTATGTCGGCTATAAAGTACTTAACGAAGATATATCACTGGACTTGTTACGCTTCCTTCCACGGATTCCTCCTTTCGGTGGAACAGCACTGCACTCATAAATTAATTCGTCGGGCTTTTGATGTTGCTTGCTTAGATAGCTCAATATGTACAGCATATCGTCCCTTCCTTCTGGATTGCTCCATGCCGTTACTCTCTCCTTGTTTTTGACAGCCCCCCATTTTTATTGGGGGAGCGTCATTGTTTTCTAGTAAGCCACTTAAGATGAGTCCGCAGATTCAGGTTATGCCGTTCTTGAAGTAGCTAGCCAGTTAAGGCTACACTGAAAGAACTGTTTATGGTGACTGCGTTCGACGTAAGCTAGTTACCTCGGTTTGAAGGCCAACCAGTTTAAGAACCTTCAAAAAAACATATATTTTTGTTTTTTAGGGTCGCAATAAAATTATAAGCCCCATTGTTTAGCTCATATTAAAATCGATAAGGGTTGATGATTCATGAACAGAAACACAATTATTACAATAATTTACGCCATAGCATCACTACCAGTCACATCAAGCGCAACGCTATCACTCAATCTCTCTTATACCGCCCCAGCAGTGGAGCCTAAAGCACCTTACCAACTAAAAATAGATGAGCCTCAATTAGAAAAAAAAGAGCACATTGAATGGAAAGAACTTGAGGAACATCAACATTACGTTGAACAAAGGATAGATCCGGTAAGCGGAGAGGTTACATATGAAAAATACCACACCGTCATCACTCCGTGATTTCGTTATTTTCGAATTTTAGGTAATGATGCCAACTTAGTGCTAATAATTAATCGTCAGATACCAATCGATAACCTTATCGTGCATTTCTTCTGATTTAGAGAAGCTGATTGTTCTCTGGGATCAGTCGTTTAAGATAAATACGCAGATTCAAATTATGGCGCTCTATGCGTTGGGTGTATTTTTTGCTGACAACATGGTGGGCTGAATCCAGCTGCGTCCGATATAGCGGCCAAGCATCGGTCATTCGCATAGAAGAGCCAGCGAGGATTGCCTTTACAACGAACAAATGACCACTGTTCATCAGCTTCGAAGCAGATAACGACTTCGGCTCCCGGCTCTAGGTGGTGTGCTCGCGGTCTCAGACCCAATTGTTTAGATGGCGGAGGACTGTGTTAAGGCCGATATCAAGAACCCGTGCCGTATCACGACATCCAGAGTCGTTCATTGCCATATCAATAATAGATTGATGGGTATTGGATTTCTGCGTTATATTGAAAGTTGAGCTGGGAGGTTTTCAGACAGCGCTTGCAGCGATCGAGCTGAGTGCCTGAAGTGGAATGACCATTACGGATGACACCCTGAGTTTTGGTGCAACAGGGGCAAACCACAGCAATCTTCATCATTTATTATCCAAAAGACGAATAATACAACGACACTAATTTTGAGTCACTACCAGTCTGTATCACTGATGTGGCTACGTTTATATAGGGGCATATCATAAAATGAGTATACCCCACTATATTAACAATATTGATTAGCAATATTGTGTGGCTATTTTATTAAACATAGAGAGCTTGTTATTTAGCTTCAGTCTGTTCCGGTGCTAAGAATTTTTTCCCTAAACTATCGAGCAATGACTTACCCGTTGGAGTTTGACTCAAGGTTTCAAGCATTCCACCAAAGGCCTGTCCTCCCTGAGGAGAGAATAGTTCCATAGCATTTTTTACTCCCGCTGGAACATCGCCACCATTAACCATGACTTTCATTTCAGCCTCGGCTAACGCTTTTGCTTGTTCCTCACCAACACGCTGGTATGCCTTAACAACCTCTAGCGCAACCAAATATTGCTGATAATTATGATTAGAACCAATTTCTCTTGCTAACTCTATTTGTGCTGCGACAGGGGCCATCTGTAAGGCTTTTAACGTTGTGGCCTGCGCTTCACCATCCACTGTCACGCCCTCAGCTTCTCGTTTTGTCGCTTCTAACTTACCATTGGCGCAAATGATCATTGTCTCTTTTTGCTGCTCTGCTTCAATAATTGCAGCCTGTCTTTTAATATTCGCATCACCAATTTCTTTTACCTGACGAATATCTATTTCCTTTTTCTCTGTCTCGGCTTGCTGCTCTTTGATACTCTGCTGAGCAAGCTCTCGGGCAATACCTATCTCTTTATCCTTTTCAGCTGTACGCTGTCCAACCGCCTGCTCAGCGCTTTGGCGCTGCATTTCAACTTCACGCTCAGCATCAATTTCGGCTGCCTGTGCTTTTTTGGTATTCTGGGCAACCTCAACTCGACTTTCCATCTCAATAAAAGATGATTTTTTTGCCATGATATTAGCTATAACTCGGCTATCTTCAGTATCACGAATATCCATCAACTCCATTGACTTAACTGGTTCTACGCCCCAACTTTCCAACTCCATCTTAACCTCTTCAGTAAATTGACGCCCAAAAGTTGCACGATCAGTCATTATTTTATTTATATCGTGTGAAGCAAGAATTGTTCTAACAGAACCTTGCACAATAGATTTTAATTGCTCATGTAAAGAATCAAAATTTGCAACTCGCTCTGCGGCAAGATTGGTATCCTTCACCCTAAAAAATGCTGTAACATCTAACTCAAACGGTACTCTTTCTTTATCATATGCCTTATACGCATCCAACTGCAGCGCGAAGTTATTCACTGGCAAGATAATACGTGTTACACCAATCACCGGAATCCAAGATGGCCAGTTATAATAGACATTCCCTTTATCCATCCCTGCACCATATGAAGTTGTTCTCTTTTTACTTTGTACAATATGTACCTTATTTGTGTCGACCACGACTCGAAAAAAAAGAGGTATTAGTACAATAACAACAAACAGACCGGCTACCACAGTCAATTCAGACACACCCAACATTATCGACTCAAACATACAACCCTCAATATTCATTATTATAGTAAAACTACTTAAACACCACCATGGCGCATAAAAACAAACAATCTCTAATTGGTCGGAATACTGATTTAATAAGGTGCTTTATTCATAATAACACTCCGATATTAATCACTATATATCTCTTAATAACCGGGATCCGTTATAAAATTTCTAGGCCCACTTTCGGCCGCCACCATTTGTAACCGATCCAAAAACACACCGTCGGCTTAGAACTCAAAAATACTTATGCAACCAAGCGTCTTATTATCGATGTCGTATCATTGACATGATAGATTCTTTAACCCCTATTCACTGAATTTACTCTACATAGCAAATTCCGCGCCAAAATAAATATCATTCAAAATCAACACATTAAGGATAAATCAAACTTACCGAGATCACGATGCGCAAAATATTGCGCAAGACCATATAAATAGCTGGCATATTTTGCAAATGAAGGACATAACCCCGATTTTTGCGCAACACATTGCGCGCAAAGCCATAAAACTCGCTAAGTAAGAGGTTTACGCACTTCATTGCAAATCCTATTGAAGATCGAAAATAGCTCCCCATTTTCAAAGCAAATAAAATTCGTACCGTACTCCACATCGCCATATAATTCAGACTTATGCTCTGTTGTGCGCAATGGATTGCTCACCTATCAGTATATACATCCAGCGAAGCAACTATTACCAGCTCATATATCCATTACGAGCAACTTATTGCTCAACATTGAAACCACACCCGCAATTTTTACGCTAACACATTAATAATAAAGGACTTATAAGAATGGCTCGTAAATTGCTTGAGGCATTTGAGTACTGATTATGCAGGTACTGTCTTCACCTTAAGATTTATGACTGAAAATTCACACATTCAGCCAAGAGCTTTAGCAAGATGACAAATACAGTCAGTACTTCTGGTTCAGCGCAATATGCAGATATCCAGCTAAATCGCGCGACCTGTATTTCGAGCCATCATAACTATGATGGCGATGAGAGATTACTTTTCATTCGATCACACTAATTTGGTTGAAGGATACCAATTATGAAGCGAATTCTACTCTTAGGAGCAGCATTGATCCCATGGAGCAGCTTTGCCGCCCAAGGATTGTCAGAACACGCAGGTAATGCAGCATCGGCTGGAGGAGTAGCGGTAGTCGCGAGTGGCTATTCAGCGCTAGAAGGCACAGCGGCATCTGGACAATTAGCAAGTGGAGTTGCCGCAGTCCCCCTTAAAGGCATAGGAGCTGTCGGTTCTGTAGCCGAAAAAGCAGGCAATAAATTACTTGGAAAAACAAATGAACCACTCCCTATTTCAGAAGAAGCCGTTACCGCAGGGCCACCACCAAAAACTGAATAAGGCTCTCACCATGTCAATGAATAAAGCAGCACTCATATTATCTGCGACTCTTTCATGCTCTGCTTACGCTGGCGGATTTTCAGATCGTGGCGATGCTCAAGTAGGCAAAAACTTCTCTACCGAAGAGCTCATCACATTTTCAAAGAAAATAGAGCGATCACTCGCAGCAAAAGGAGCCCGTGTGGCCATTGTGTCACGTATAGGCCGTCCAGAGAAAGAATTACCTCCTAACGTACACTACACACATGTTGCATTCTGGGTCTACTCCAAAATCAAGACATCTGATGGCCGAGAGATTCCGGGATATCAAGTCTATAACCTTTACCAGCGAGCAGGAGCTATTGATACCAGTGATTTGGTTAATGATTATCCTCCAGATTTTTTTGCGGGTGTGGATTCACTAAAAGCAGGGATCATTATTCCAAAACCTTCGCTACAGAACAAAATCCTTGATGTCATTACCTCTGATACCTACAAGAGGTTACACGTAAAAAAATATTCTGTCGTAGCTAACCCATTTAACGATGAATATCAAAACTGCACTGAGTTTACGCTAGATGTCTTAACCAGTGCCATCTACAACACCAATGACTATCAGCAAATAAAAGCCAACATCAAAGCCTATTTCAAACCACAAGAGATCAATCTAGGCACAATGAAAACTCTACTTGGCCCACTTTTTGTGAAGGACTTTACTACACGTGATCAAAACGGCCCCATTGTTACAGCAACATTTACAACCATTGCCAACTTTATGAATGAATACCAGTTGAGTGATGCAACATATCACTTAGTAAAGGACTAATAATGATGAGTTCCAACACTGTATCTAACTCATATAAAATAGCTACCATAGCATGCCTCATTGCCTCAATTGGAGCCTACCTTATTGGCGTTTGGAACGCCCAGATGGAGCTTAATGAAAAAGGCTATTATCTAATCTGTCTATTATTTGGTTTATTCTCTGCAATTAGCCTTCAGAAGGTACTCCGAGATAAATTAGATGGAAACTACGTTAGTGATAAATATAAATTTATTTGTCTGATAGCAACAGTCTCATCGCTAGCGTTTTTCTTGATTGGATTGTGGAACGCTACTCTTTTGTTAAGTGAAAAAGGCTTTTATATTATGTCTTTTTTACTGGCATTATTTTCTAGCGCCACCATGCAAAAAAATGAGCGTGATCAGATAAGCTCAAGTCGTGATGAGCTAAAAGAAGACATTCCACAAATGTTAGATGAAAATTAATTCTTATTATTTCAGAAACAATTAATTAACATCAAAGGCAAGGCTCTAGCCTATAAATCAAGTCGCTTACTATAAAGCGACTTGATTTTACAGCTACAAACTTTCATCGTTTAACTGCAGGTAGCCACCAACGATCACCCTTCAGGCATGACAACAACCAACACCACTACTTCCCAATAAAACAATACCCGATGCCTGGCTCTGTTTTGATGAAAATAGGCTCCTGAGAGTTATCACCGAGTTTTTTGCGTAAGTTTGCAACTACAATACGTAAATAATGAGTATCATCTACGTGGCTCGGCCCCCAGATATCATTCAGTAGTTGCGTTTGCAATAGCAGTTTTCCCGGATGACTGATCAAAGCTTGTAGTAAGGCAAACTCTTTGCGCGATAAATTAATTTCATTGCCATGTAAGGTCACCTGGTGACTATTAATATCCAAGGTTAACCCACATTCTGGGAAGCTGCATTCGGTATTACTGGCTAAGCCGATGCGCTGGCGTAACAACACTCGGATCCGCGCCATCATTTCGTTAATACCAAAAGGCTTACTCATGTAATCATTTGCCCCAGAATCAAGCAACGATACTTTATCCGGCTCTGAATCACGTGCAGACAAGACTAAAACAGGGGTTTGATGGTGTTTGCGAATTTCCTGTAGAACTTGGATCCCATCGCCATCCGGCAGACCCAGATCTAAAATGACTAATTCTGGATTAGTGTGGCGAAATTGAGCAATGCCATCCATTACTCCAACACTTTCTGTAACCGTATACCCCTCAGCAATTAGGCTGATACGCAAAAAGCGGCGAATCGCTTGTTCATCATCAATAATGAGTATATGAGTCATTATTTTTCCGGAGAGTTAAGTCCAACAGGAAGTGAGATGCGCATACAGGTTCCCACTTTATTCACGCCGGGGAAAGCCCAAATTTTGCCGCCATGTGCTTCTATCATAGCGCGGGAAATAGCTAAACCAAGGCCGGTGCCGCGGCTGCCACAATCTCCCACCGGCTGGGTATAAAACAAGTTAAAAATCTTACTTCGATCCGCGTCGGCAATACCGGCGCCCATATCAATAATGTCGATAATGATATCTGGTAGCGCGAGTACGACCTTAAATTCAATCGGTGTTCCGGCCGGTGAATAACGGACCGCATTATCAAACACATTAACCAATACCTGCTCGATCAGCGCGCCATGTACATACAGCAATGGAATATTTTGGTCGATGTGAATTAGCAATTTATGTTGGCGCCACGCAGCCTGTAAGCGGTGATAGGCCGCATCCACAAGATCTTCAATCGCCACCCATTCGCGTTTGAGCTGAAAATCCGGTGAGCCAATGCGTGTCATATCCAGTAAATTCTGCACATAGCTGCGCAAGCGCGCGGCTTCTTCTTGAATTGACTGTAATAGATCGTTTTTTTCTTCAGGCGGAATTTTTTCGTCATACGCCAGCAGCGTACCGCTAGCCCCCATGATGGTCGCCAATGGCGTTTTCAGATCATGCGAAACCGAAGAGAGCAAAGCTGCACGCATGCGGTCCGTTTCGGCCTGCAATTGGCTGTCGGCTAAGCGCTCATCTAAATCGATACGTGCTAACGCCGCACGCATATCGGATAACAAAGCTTGTAATTGGCGCTCGGCACCGGCAGAAAGAGGGCTTAATAAGCGGATCCCTAATACCAAATGATCGGTCAGCGGATGATACTGCGACTCTGCCGCATTTAAGGTAGCGGTAAACGCCCCAGCACTTTGCTTTTTAGCTAGACACCAATCAATCGCAGCTTTATCGGTTTGTCCCGAGATAGCCAGACTATTGCCGCTGTGCTCCAGATAATCTTGATCCAGCACCACTACTGCGATATGCAATGCTCCAGCAATCGCTTCGCTACCCAAACGTACCACTTCCTCGCTGTTATTGGCTTTCGATAGAGCTTGGTTAAGGGCTAACAACGCATTCCCTAGATGCTGACTTTCGCGCAAACTGATCAGCTGTTTTCGCTGTCGGGATGCTAAACGACCCGCAGTCATGCCAACAATCAGCAAAACCAACAAAGTAAGGAGATCGCTGTGTCGGCTGACTTTTAATGAGTACAGCGGATCGACAAACAGCAAATTATGCGCAATAAAACCGAAAATAGACGCTAAGGTCGCAGGCAGTAAACTGGTACTCAGGGCTGTGGTCATTACGCCCAGCACAAAAATCAATGGAATCGAGCTATCTGGCAGCCAACTGGATAAAAGCCATGCCAGCACCGTGGTACTACCCATAATCACAGCGGAAATAGCATAATCGCGCCATTTTCCGGCGGCATTAAGCTTATCTTTGCGCTTAGGATTAGAGACCACATCGGCCGTCTGCGCCACATCCACCAGCGTAATTTCCAGCCCTTGCGTAGCGCGAATCAAATATTGCACTAATGAGGGCCGCCACGGAATTTTATGCGGTTTGCCAAGCAGCAATTGTGACACTTGTTGCTGCTCGGTGGTTAACCGAATCGCATCGGCGACCGACGGGCTGGATAGTGTGAGTACCTTTGCCCCCAACTGCGATGCCAACGCTAACGCCTGCTCTGTTTCAACGCTGGTTTGCCCATTCGTATCCACATGCAAAACCAGCCACGGCAGTTGACGTCGCTGGGCAAAACGATGCCCATAGCGCACCAGCGCCATCCCCTGCTGCGTTCCCAGACAGACCATCAATTTGCCACGCAAAGGTTGCGTCGCTTTACCTGCCGCTTGCCATTGTAACTGCAAATCCCCTTCCACATGGCTGGCCGCGGTTTGCATCGCCAGCTCACGTAGTGCCGTGAGGTTATTGAGCGAAAAAAATGACTGTAGCGCCGTTTTGGCCTGATGCGGCACATACACCTTGCCTTCGCGCAAACGCTCCAGCAATTCTTTGGGCGGCAAATCTATCAATACCAAACTGTCTGCATCGAGCAAGACTTGATCCGGTAGCGTCTCTTTAACCCGCACTCCGGTCAGTTGCCAAACCAGATCATTTAAACTTTCTAGATGTTGGACGTTGAGGGTGGTATAGACATCAATGCCCGCCGCCAACAACTCTTGCACATCCTGCCAGCGCTTTTCATGGCGGCTGCCCGGTGCATTGGAATGGGCCAACTCATCCACCACCGCCAATGCCGGCTTTTGCTCAAGCAATGCATCTAAATCCATCTCTTCGATGCGTTGGTTGCGGTGGTACACCGTTTTTCGTGCCTGCATCGGCAACTTGTCTAATAAGGCCAGCGTTTCACGCCGGCCATGTGTTTCGACAACCCCGATAAGAATGGACGTGCCTTCGTTGAATTGCTCGCGCACCGCTTGCAGCATGGCGTAGGTTTTGCCTACGCCTGGTGCCGCCCCCAGAAAAACTTTCAGCTTCCCTTTTTGCTCATTTTCCAAACTGGCGAGTAACGCATCTGCGCGAACATCATCCCGCATGATAATCCTTATCGAGGAGCAAATTCAGCTCCAGCACATTGATGACGGAGGGTCCCAGAATACCTGATTCCTGACGAGATTTAATCATGCTCTGCAGCTGACTCGGCGACATATTCCGCGCTTTGGCTACCCGTTCGATTTGTTCTTGCACCGCTGCTACCGGCAAGTGTGGATCGATCCCAGAAGCCGAACGGGTCAGTAGAGTGATATCGCGAAATCCCTGCTGAGCTTGTTGCTGCGCAAATTCTTGCCGCAGCGGTGACGACATGCCTAAATTACTGGCGCTGCCACCTAGCGAGGCATAGTTACTGGCGGATGGCCGGCTCACAAAATAGCGTTCACCGCTAAAAGGTTGAGCAAGCAACGCACTACCAATCAGCCTGCCGTCGGCCGCGTGTAATTGACTACCGTTGGCTTGCCAAGGGAACAGCAGCTGTGCCAATCCAGTCACCAAAAGCGGATAACCCGCGCCCAACAGCAATGTCAGTGTCAATAATGTGCGTATCGCAATCATGGTTATCCCCTTATGCCAAGCCCAGTGCGGTGACTAACAAGTCAATCAACTTGATGCCGATAAACGGTACGATCAATCCACCTACGCCATAAATCAGTAAGTTACGGCGCAGTAATACCGCCGCCGAGCCGGAGAGATTGACTCCGCGCAGGGCTAAAGGCACCAACGCCACAATCACCAACGCATTAAAAATGATGGCGGACAAAATGGCGCTTTGTGGGCTGTGCAACTGCATCATGTTCAAGACGGCCAATTGCGGATAAGCGGCGATAAACAGTGCAGGCAAAATCGCAAAGTATTTGGCCACATCGTTAGCAATCGAAAAGGTGGTCAGTGCTCCGCGCGTGACCAGCAATTGCTTACCGACCTGCACCACATCGAGCAACTTGGTCGGATTGGAGTCCAGATCGATGAGGTTGCCCGCTTCTTTGGCGGCCTGCGTGCCTTCATTCATCGCCAGTCCCACATCGGCCTGCGCCAAGGCTGGCGCATCGTTAGCACCATCACCACACATAGCAACGAGGCGTCCTCCAGCTTGCTCTTGGCGGATATAAGCCAGTTTTTTCTCTGGGGTTGCTTCCGCGATGAAATCATCCACACCGGCCTCTGCCGCAATCGCCGCCGCGGTCAGTGGGTTATCCCCCGTGATCATGACCGTGCGGATCCCCAACTGGCGCAGCATCTGAAAGCGCGCTTTGATGCCAGGTTTGATGATGTCTTTAAGACACACCGCCCCTAATAACCGGCGCTCAGTACACACCAGCAGTGGCGTTCCGCCTTGGCGTGCAATTTGGTTGACCGCTTGACTCAAAGGTTCAGGCATTTGCTCACGGGTCATATGCAGGAAACTGAGCACCGCATCCACCGCTCCTTTTCGGTAATGCTCAGTAGCGCGATCTAAGCCGCTCAGCCGCGTTTCGGCGCTAAATGAGATCAGCTGATCGCCCTCTTCGCTTTGCGGGATAGCCACATGCTGCCCCGCCAGCGTCAAGATTGATTTTCCTTCCGGCGTGGTGTCGCCTAATGACGCTAACATCGCAGCAAGGTAAAGTTGCTCCGCTTTGACACCAGGCGCCGCGATAAACGCATCCGCCATACGATTACCGAACGTGATAGTGCCGGTTTTATCAAGCAATAAGGTTCGCACATCGCCAGCCGCCTCAACCGCGCGCCCTGATTTGGCAATCACGTTTAATTTCACCAGCCGGTCCATACCAGCAATCCCAATTGCGGAGAGCAAGCCACCAATGGTGGTTGGGATCAAGGTGATAAACAGAGCAATCAGGTACAAGCGTGGCACTTGAGTCTGGTTATAATTTAAAAACCACGGCAACGTGACCACCACTAACAGAAAAATCAGCGTTAAGCCGACCAACAGGGCATTCAACGCCTGTTCATTAGGGGTTTTCTGCCGTTTGGCGCCCTCTACCAACGCAATCATGCGATCGAGCGTACTTTCACCCGGATTCGCGGTAACCCGCACCCAAATTTGATCAGATACCACCAAGGTGTTACCCGTCACGCCACTTTTATCGGTACCTGACTCGCGGATCACAGGAGCTGACTCACCGGTAATGGCCGCCTCATTGACCGATGCAATCCCTTGGATTACCTCGCCATCCGCCGGGATCGTTTCACCGGCGCGTACCAACACTAAATCATCTTTGCGCAATTCAGTTGCCGCAAGCCACTCACCACGTCGAGAGCCTGCCGCTGCCACTTTATAGGCTTGTAGCTGACTCATGCCGGCTTTTAAGCTATCCGCCCGCGCCTTGCCACGCCCTTCGGCCAAGGTTTCCGCAAAGTTGGCAAACCACAAGGTCAGCCACAACCACCCCGTCAACTGCCAAGCCAATTGGTTTGCTACGCCGGAGATCGGTTGTCCGAGCATCGATTCGATGGTTGCCATCAGCGCGGCTAACCAGAGCGTAAACAAAATGGAATTGTTCCACAGGGCTTTCGGGTTAAAACGGCGTAATGCCTCCCACGCGGCCGTCCACATCAACGATGGCGAAGTACGCGTTGCCGATGCCGAATGATTCAATACTACTGGCTTACTCATGATTAAAACGCTCCCAGCATCAGGTGCTCAGCAACCGGCCCTAATGCCAACACCGGTAAAAATGACAACCCGCCAATCAATAAAATCGTCATGATCAGTAAAGTGATAAATAGCGGCCCACTCAGTGGAAAATCGCTATTCCCCGCATCAATTTGCGGCGCGCGCGCCAGCTGACCGGCAATCACCATGACCGGAACGATATAGCCAAAACGACCCAGTAACATCGCCAGCCCGATAGCAATACACTGCCAGTTATCAGCGGCGCCAAATCCGGCAAAGGCGGAGCCGTTATTGCCAGCGGCCGAGGCGTAGGCATACATCAGACGCGATAAGCCGTGTGGCCCATCATGGCCGATAACGGCGGCCGAGCTAGGCAGTAATAAGGTGATCCCACCGAGCACCAAGACCCCCACCGGCATCACCAACATGCTGGCTACCACCCATTTCATTTCCCGAATACCTAAGCGCTTGCCAAGGTAAGAAGGGGTGCGCCCGACCATCAAGCCGCATAAAAAGACGGTGAGCAGAACAAACAGCAACATGCCGTAGATCCCTGCGCCAATCCCGCCAAAAATCACTTCGCCGAGCAGCATGTTGAACATGGCGACCATACCGCCTAACGGGGTAAAGCTGTCATGCATGGCATTCACCGAGCCATTAGAGGCGGCGGTTGTGGCTGTCGCCCAAATAGACGATAGGATCGGGCCAAAACGGCTCTCTTTGCCTTCCCAGTTGCCCAGTTGCGCGGTTAATCCGTGTAAAGTCGGATCGGCAGCGGTTTCCTGATACAACACCGTCAGCAAACCGACCACCAACAACAAGCCCATCGTGATCACCAGCGCACGGCTATGCGCTTTGTTCTTGGTGTAATCGCCCAAAGTGAACACCATGGCTACCGCGACAGACAGCAGCGCAACCATCTCAAACCAATTACTCAGCGCGGTGGGGTTTTCTAGCGGGTGCGCCGAGTTAATGCCAAAAAAGCCCCCACCATTTGACCCAAGCTGTTTAATCGCAATCTGTGAGGCCGCAGGGCCTAACGGAAGAACTTGCTCCTGACCGGTAACCCCAGTAAAAGGTAAGTACGCCGATAAGGTTTGTGGCACGCCTTGCCATACCAGAATGAGCGCCAATATCAGCGCCAGAGGTAGCAGGACATACAAGCAAAAACGCACCAGATCGACCCAGAAATTGCCCAAATGAGTGGTTTGCTGACGCGCAATCCCGCGGAACAGCACCACCGCAACACAAGCGCCAGTTGCTGCAGACACAAAATTTTGGGTCGTTAATCCCACCATTTGGCTGAAATAAGACAGCGCACTTTCCCCAGAATAAGCCTGCCAGTTGGTGTTAGTCATAAAGCTAACGGCAGTATTGAACGCCATTTGCCAACTCATGCCCGGCAGTTGTTCTGGATTAAGCGGTAACACCCCTTGCGCGATCAAAATGATGAACAGCAGCGTAAATCCAGCCACATTGAACGCCAGCAAACTGACGGTATAACTTTTCCAATCCTGCTCACGGCCATCGGTTCCACAAGCCGCCAAGGTTAAACGCTCTGGCATCGCCAACCAGTGCACCTGACCTTCAAATACACGGTAGATGTAACGGCCTAACCACGGCGCAGGGGCTAAAAGCAGAAGTAAAAATAATGAAGGGAAAACATAAAGTTGCCACATGATCATTTAGCTCCCTTACTCATGCGAGCAAATAAGCGCTCGCACCAGATAGCCGGCCAGCGCCAAAGACAGCAACAGATAAAGCTCATTCATAGTGACTCCATTCGAAAAAAATCGGTCACCTAAAGCCTATAAAAATGTGGCGTAAAGCGGCTATAAAGCCTGATGGGCTACGCGTAAAGTTTGCGTAAAATCTTAAGCATGACGGCCTTTTTCCTCTGCTGCGTACAGCATCCGGCACTGGGCTCACACCCTAAATGGACATAAAACTATCCGTCTTACACGCAGCCGAATGATTGCGATGGCTCCTCGTTCGCCTGTACATTCAGCGCCAATATCCAAGCTGTAACCCTCCCCAGAAAACTAATAACTATGAGTTAGAGCCTTTCCGTTTTCAGTGAAACAAACGTAGATCGCATGATGAAAAATCACGCTACACAGAAACACAAATCGTCAGGATTCTGAAGGAAGTAGAGGCAGGTCAGAAGGTCAATGACGTCTGCCATGAATATGACATACCCGATGCGGCTTATTAAAACTGAAAGGCCAAATATGGAAGCATCAGATGTTAAAGACTCAAAGTGACGGTCCCCCAATAAAAAGAACCACCGTGATGATGAAATTCGGCATGATAAAGACCTCACTAGGAGAGCTATCATGAAATCAAAACGGTTTTCAGTTGAACAGATTGTTTCTGCACTAAAGCAGCATGAAGCAGGATTACCA
>NZ_JRKB01000030.1:0-12089 GCF_000800945.1 Plesiomonas sp. ZOR0011 | reverse complement strand
GCATTATTCCGCTTTCCTGTTGTGCCGTCAAGCATTTTTTATCATGCTCAACTGCGTTGTTTCGTTGACCACCGACCACTGTGATTTGCATCACTGCTGCCGTGTCAGTGGGGTCGCATTATAGGGATGCTACAGATCTTCGCAAGTAGAAATCTTCGATTTATGATGTGTTTGCACAAATAAACAGCAAAGCCGATCCTTTTCCCTCTAGTTCAGGTCTTTTACGCTGTTTTTTTGATCTTTTTTAACCGACACGTTCTCTCTTCTCTCTCCAATAAGATCTTTTATTGCTTCGCTTTTTTGTCAGCAATCGCCCAAACACCATCCGATCATGCGGAGTATGCACAGTGTTAAGTGGCTCGATCATCGCGGATCGTTCGATTAATGAAAGCTCTGTTGATAAAAGCTATTGAGCAAAAGACGCAATTTAAGGGGTTTAAGCGGTTTGGCCAAAAATGGATAACCCGCTTGCTGTACGGCCGTTAATACCTGTTGTGAGCGATCGGCACTTAAGACGGCGCCACAGCGAACCGGAAACTTGGCGTTGATGTGGTGTAGTACATCTAACCCGCTTAAGTTTTCCGCCAGATGGTAATCGGTCAGGATCACCTGCGGCTGCCAGCCGCTTTGCAGTAACGCTTGGACTTGATGCAGATCTTCGGCCAAACGCACTTCACATCCCCAGCGGCTTAATAGCGCTTGGAGCGCATCTAAAATGCTGACCTCATTATCGACGCACAAAATACGCATACCTTGAAACTCAGGCAGTGGCATTTGCTCGGTTGGTTGACGACCGACAACAGTGGCTGCGGGCAGTAATTGTCGGATCCGCGGCACTCGAATACTGAATACCGACCCCTTGCCTAACTCGGAGTGCACGGTGATGCCGTGCTCCAATACGCTGGCCATCCCTTTGGCAATCGCTAAGCCTAAGCCCAGACCATTTTCTTTGGCGGTTCGGCTGTGATCCAAACGGGAGAACTCTTCGAAGATGATCTCCACTTTATCGGGTGGGATCCCTTGCCCGTTATCCCAGACTTGAATCCACACATCTTTGCCTTGACGACGACAACCCAAGACCACCCGACCACAGGGCGCGTAACGAAAAGCATTGGTGAGAAAGTTTTGTAAGATGCGGCGTAAAAGCTTTTTATCACTGTTAACCCACATCTGCGTATCCACCACCTCTAAACGCATCTGCTGCGCTTGCGCCAAAATGGTGAATTCACTGCGCAGGTTATCCAGCACATCAAACAGATTAAAATCGGTGCGCCGAACGCTCAGTTTACCGGCCTCAATGCGCGACATATCCAGCAAATCACTGATCAGCTCTTCGGCGGAGGTCATCGCCTCTTCCACTTGCGCCGCCAAGCGACGTGCTTCACCGACCGGTAAAATCTCTAATAAAGAAGCGTTGAATAACTTGGCGGCATTCAGTGGCTGCATCAAGTCATGGCTAACGGCAGCCAGAAAACGACTTTTGGAGTGCGCGGCTTGATGCGCCGCTTGGGTCGCTGCCACCAACTGCTGATTGAGTAAGGTCAGCTCGCGAGTACGATCTTGCACCCGCGCTTCAAGTGTTTCGTTGGCCTCCAACAGGGCATTTTCCGCTTCGATGAATGGGGTGATATCGGTAAAACTCATGACAAAGCCGCCGCCGGGCATCGGATTACCTTGCAGCTCGATAACCCGCCCATCGCTGCGGCGGCGGGCCGAGCGATGTGAAGTGCCTTGCTGCATATGAGCGACTCGTCGACGCACTTGGGTTTCAACATCCCCAGAGCCACATAACCCTTGCTGCGCGTTATAGCGAATAATATCTTCAATCGGGCGGCCAACTTGAATTAGACCTGCAGGAAAGTTAAACAGCTCCAGATAACGCCGGTTCCATGCCACCAGCCGCAACTGCTTATCTATCACGCTTAATCCCAAATCAATGTGCTCGATCGCGCCTTGTAATAAGGTGCGCGAAAAATCAAACAGCTCGGAGGCTTCATCCACGATGGTAGCCACCTCTTCCAGCTGCATATCACGTCCTTGTAAGGCCGAGGATAAAACCAAGCGAGCAGAGGACGCGCCGAACACCCCAGCCAACAGACGCTCACTGTGACGGATCAAATCCGCCGAAGCCAACGAAGAAGGGGTTAAAATCTGCTGATGTTGATCGGCAAAACGCATAAAGGCGCGCCGCGCGCGAAACTGGCCAAGAAAACGTGCCACCAGCGTTTCCAACTCTTCCACCGAAACTCGGCTCTGGTACAGAGTCTGCGTATCTTCTTCTTGTACCGGCACACCGGTAAAGCCCGCCGCTTGCAAACGCTCACTCAGTGATGCACGCGTCATCAGTGAAACCGCAATATATAAGCTGCTGTTCACCAGCAAGCTGAGCAATGCGCCCCAATCGGCCAGTGACAGATGCTCTAAATAAGGAATGGCCGGCGGCGTAACCAGCCGCAGTAAGATGTTGGTTTCCGCAGTACCGGCTAATAACTGGGTTTGTGCCATTAGCGCCAATAGCCAGAGTAAAAAGCCACTGCACAAGCCGGCGTACACCCCTTTGCGGTTACCCAAGCGCCAATACAGGCCGCCAATCAATGCCGGCATAAACTGCGCCACGGCCGATAGCGATAAATAGCCAATTTCTGCCAAAGCCGGAATGGGATCAATGGTGAGGTAGCACAGCCAAGCCAGTAAAAACAGTACCGCAATGGTCAAACGGCGGACATTTAGCAGCAATCCAGCAAACTGGTGGTAACTGCGATGGGAAAAGCGTTTTTGCCGCAGCAGCAGCGGCAAAATCAGGTCATTGCTGACCATAATGGCCAGCGCAATGCTCGATACGATCACCATCCCCGCCGCCGCCGACGCGCCGCCCAAAAAAGCCAGCAACGCCAAACCGGAATGACCAAATGCCAGTGGCAGATTGATGACGTAAGTATCGGCCGCCACTTGCCCGGGCAACACAGCCGCACCAATCAAGGCAATCGGCACCACAAACAGACTCATCAACAACAAATACAACGGGAACACCCAACGCGCTACATGCAAATCTTGTGGATGGCTGTTTTCCACCACCGTGGTATGAAACTGGCGTGGCAGGCAAATCACGGCGCTAACGGCCAGCAACAGATGGATCGCAAAACTGCTGAAATTAGTCGGCAGGCTCTGAGTCACTGTCGGCCACTGCCAAGCAATCTCTTGCTTGGCGGCTAACCAGACAATACCGGCCCCTACGCCAAGGAAGGCCACCAGCTTAACCAGCGATTCAAACGCAATAGCCAAGACCACGCCACGATGGTGCTCGGTTGCATCAATATGTCGAGTGCCGAACAAGATAGCGAACAAACTCAGTGCAATGCCCACCAACAAGGAGAGCTGCCGATCGCTGAGGCTAGCACGCGCAATCAGATCCGGCGCTAAAATGGTTAAACCGCTGCTGATGGCTTTGAGTTGCAAAGCGATATAAGGCAGCACACCGGCCACACAAATCAAGGTGACCAACACGCCAATGGTCTGCGCTTTGCCGTAACGGGCAGCAATGAAATCAGCAATCGAGGTGATGTGTTCGCGTTTTGCAATCAGGATCATGCGCCCTAGAAGACGCCAACCAAACACAAACACCAAAATGGGGCCAAGATAGATAGGGATAAAAGACCACAAATCGCGACTGGCCTGCCCGACCGTACCGAAGAAGGTCCACGACGTGCAGTACACGGCGATGGAAAAGCTGTACACCCACGGTCGCCAAGCCGTATTACCGCGGTAGAAGCGGTCACCTAGCCAAGCCACCAGAAACAGCACGCCGAGCCAACCCAGCGTGACCAGTATGACGCCCCATCCCTGCATCGTGCATCCTGCAACATATCAATAACAAACCCCGCCATTGTGGCGGGGTTTCGGCAGGACAACAATCGCTTTTACTTACCCACGTGACGGGCGAAGCATTATGGCCGGAATAGCCAACAAGGCCATGCACCAGAAGACGTTACTGCCCAGACTTTCATACAGATAACCGGATATGACCGTCATCACCGCAATACCGCCACCGGTAACCAGCGCAGCATAAATGGCTTGCAAGCGGATCGTATGGCTCTCGGGCTGCTCGCGGATAAACCGAATAGACGCCACATGACACAAGGCAAACGTAATGCCGTGCATCAATTGCACCAAAATCAGCGCGCCCAAGCTTTGTACTTCAGCCAGCATGCCCCAGCGGATAAACACGCCGATGGCGGAGATCAGCAGCAAAGTACGAATCGCCCAACTGCTGACCACCCGACCAGAGAAGGCAAACACTAAGATCTCGGCCACCACACCAATCGACCACAACATACTGATGGTCGCCGTGCTGTATCCCAACGAACTCCAATAGATAGTGCTAAATGCGTAATAGGCTGCGTGCGAGCCTTGCAGCAAAGTTACGCAAAGCATAAAACGCACGACATTGGACGATTGCAATACATCCGCGAAACTGACTTGGCTACCGTGGTGCGTCGCCACATCAGCCGGCGCGGTACGTGGACGCATCCACCAGCACAGGTTCAACACCACCAAGCTAATCAGTAAGCCCCACAATGCGGCGCGATAGTCGGTGAGCTGAATGACCCAGCCAATCAACGTCGAACCGACAATAAAGGCCAGCGAGCCCCACAAGCGGGCGCGGCCATAATCCAACCCCACCTGCCGTTGCCAAGTATTTGCCAGCGCATCGCCCAGCGGGATCAGCGGACCATTGATCAGGTTAAACAGCACCATCACCACAAACAGCCACCACAGGTGCTGCTGGCCGAAGAAAAAGCCGCCGGCAGTCACCAAACTCAACCCGCCGAGTAAACGCAGCGCATGGATCAGTAAACCGGCATGCTTAACTCGCGGTGTCAGACACAGGTTACCGGTGAAACGCGCCGCCAACCCCACGCCCAGCAATAAGCCGATACTGTCTGGAGACTGACCAATGCCGGATAACCACAGCGACCAAAACGGTAAATAGATGCCATAGGTGAAAAAATAGGTAAAAAAGTAGACTCCCAGCCATAAAGGCGACGACAGCGTCATCGGTGCTCTCCTAGCACAAAATAAACTCGCCCAACAAAGACCGCTACTCTGACAAAGCGCTACTGGGGTTGCAACGTTTTGCGAAGGCTTGCTTCGATTCAGCTCCGCTTTGCGACTAAAGTCGCCTATTCAGCTGCGGTGAAATTGCTCAAACTGAAAAACATTCACCGTTGACCGGTGTCGGATTACCCGCATGTACAGCCGGTAACGGCACCTGCTGCAGGGATGTATGTCATGACCGATATTCTCAATTTGGCGCGACCACCTTTTGATGTGCTCAGCCCCGCGCAGCAACAGATACTGCAACAGCATGTGGATCTGACCTATTTTCGCGCCGGTGACGAAATCACGCGCAGCGACCGCCCCCTGGATGCACAATCACTGTATGTGATCCTCAAAGGTCGCGTGGCCGAATACAGTGCCGCCCATAGCGAGCCGCACAGCGACTATACTGGGGAAGATATTTTCGCCGCCTTTATCCGACCCGATCCCCATACCCTGACTCGCTTTCAAGCCGAAGAAGATACCATCTGCTTTACGCTGCCCTATCGGATTTTTCAGCAGCTGTGCAGCGATAATCCGGATTTCAGCCATTACTTTACCGCGATGCTCACCGCTCGCTCACCGGATCACGACCCCGCGCTGCCGCCCAGTATGGCGGAATTTATCTTACAACCGATCCAACCGGCCATGCTCAGTGAAGTGCTGACCGTTGACGAACAGCAAACCCTTCAAGCCGTCAGCCAGCTGATGTTTGCCCGTAAAACAGACTGCGCCCTGCGCCAGCATCAAGGTCAATGGTATATCCTGACCCGCACCACCTTGCTGCAAGCCCTCACGCAGGAGAATCGACAACTCACCGATCCCATCGCTTTACTGCCGCGCCCAACGCTACAAAAAGTTCAGCTGGGCGATTCGCTGTTTAACGCCATGCAACGCATGATGCGGCATAACATTAAACGGATCGTGGTGGTCGATGAGCAGCAGCAACCGTGCGGGATCTTACACTTGACCCAAATTTTGAGTCTGTTCTCTACCCATACCCACGCACTGGCGCTGCGTATCCGCCGAGCGCGCACACTGGAGGAATTAATCCTCATCAGTGCCCAGCAGCCGATGCTACTCAATACGCTGCACCATAACGATGTGCATATTCGGGTGCTATGCCAGCTGATAAGCGGCTTAAATGAGTTATTAATAGAAAAGACCTTTGCGCTCACCATCCCCGAAGCCATCCAAACGCAGGTTTGCTTGTTTGTACTGGGCTCGGAAGGGCGGCGCGAACAGCTGCTCAAAACCGATCAAGACAATGCGCTGGTGATCGCCGATGATCTTAATTGGCCAACCCAGCAGGCCGATCTGGCACGTTTCACTGCCGCGCTATGCCAACTCGGCTATCCGCCCTGCCCTGGCCATGTCATGGTCAGCAACCCGCAGTGGGTTAAAACAGTCAGTGCGTGGCAACAGGCCATTCAGCAAGCGGCAGCGCGCGGACAAGCCGATGATTTGCTGTGGCTGGCCATCTTATGTGACATGCAGGCAATTGCCGGTGAAGCAACCTTACTGACGCCAGTACAACAGGCACTGCATGAACAATTTCGGACTTACCCTTTATTACCTGCCGGCCTGTGCCGCACCGCGTTGATGTTTGAACCGCCGCTGAATCTGTTCGGACAATTGCGCACCAATGAACAGGGCGTGGATCTCAAACGGCGTGGGCTGTTTCCGTTGATGCATGGGGTACGCGTACTGGCAGCAGAAGCCGGATTGGAAAGCCACAACACCCTTGAGCGATTGCAAGCGCTCACCAGTCTTGGCGTGCTGTCGGCCGATTTTGCCGATGATATAGCGGCCGCCTTTCGCTTACTGCTGCGTTTACGCCTGCATGCCCAGCTGCACACCGCTTCCTCCTCTTCGGCCGAACAGAGCACAGAGCTGGCATCCCCACATACTGCAACCTCACTTTCCACTGCGCTCCAACCGGCACAATTGCGCCATCGCGAGCGTGATCTGCTGCGCCATGCCTTTCAGGTCGTGCATCTTTTTCAACAGTGGCTGGCGCGCCGCTATGCCATTCAGGTCTGACGATCATGGGGTTGTTACAGCGCTTGTGGTTACAACATCGGTTCCGACATAGCGAGCATGCACAACTGTTCGCGCCGCCACTGCCGGATGAATGGGTTGCGCTGGATTTTGAAACCACCGGCCTCAATCCCCAGCGCGCCGAAATCGTGGCTATCGGTGCGCTGCGTATCCGGCATAACCACATTTTACTCAGCGAATCGCTGAATCTACGCCTGACACCACCGGCCAGTTTGCAGGCCGATTCGGTAGTGATCCACCAATTGCGGCATCAAGATTTGCAGCAAGGCTGCAGCATCGAGCAAGCCTTAGCCCAGCTACTGGCCTTTATCGGCAATCGCCCCTTGGTCGGTTATCACATTCGTTATGATGCGCATATTCTCAATCGCTACTGCCGCGAGCTGTACGGTTTTAGCTTGCCGCACCAACAAATTGAAGTCAGTACCCTGTATCACGACCGCGTCTTTCACCAATTACCGGATGCGTTGATCGATTTAGGGCTCGACAACATCTGCCGTCATCTGGGTTTACCTCTGCTGGCTAAGCACGATGCGCTGAATGATGCGCTGACCGCCGCGCTGATTTTCTTGCGCCTGCGCTATGGTAGCCGGATCTCTCATCCCAAAGTCTAATTGTCTAAGCGCGCCTTTAAGTTCACATTTTATTAACACGCAGTATGTGAATGTTGCCAAGGAGAGCGTTATGAGTCAGGTCCAGATCCATCCGGTTATTCCCGAGTTCGCCCGCACCGCACTGGTTACCCGTGCGGATTATGAGACCCTGTACCGCCAGTCCGTGAGCAATCCGGACAGTTTCTGGCGTGAGCAAGGCAAAATCCTGGACTGGATCCGTCCATACCAGCAGGTCAAAAATACTTCCTATGACTCCGGCCATATCAGCATTCGCTGGTTCGAGGATGGCACCCTGAATCTGGCCGCCAACTGTCTGGATCGGCACTTAGCCGAGCGTGGCGACCAAACCGCGATCATCTGGGAAGGCGACAACCCAGCCGAAGACAAAAAAGTCACCTATCGCGAACTGCACCAACAAGTCTGCCGCTTTGCCAACGCCCTGAAAGCACAAGGGATCCGCAAAGGCGATGTGGTCACCATTTACATGCCGATGGTCGTCGAAGCCGCAGTTGCCATGCTGGCCTGCGCCCGCATTGGTGCCATTCACTCCATCGTGTTTGGTGGGTTTTCGCCGGAAGCCCTGTCAGGACGCATCATTGACTGCGGCGCGAAGCTGGTGATCACCGCCGACGAAGGCGTGCGTGCCGGTCGCAGTGTGCCGCTGAAAAAAAATGTCGATGAAGCGCTGACCCATCCGGATGTCAAAACGGTGGAAAAAGTGATTGTTTACCGCCGTACTGGTAACCCCATTGCGTGGCACGAACACCGTGATTTGTGGTGGGATGCACTGACCCAACAAGCGTCCGATGACTGCCCGCCAGAAGAGATGAACGCCGAAGATCCGCTGTTTATCCTCTACACCTCCGGCTCCACTGGCAAACCCAAAGGCGTACTGCACACCACCGGTGGTTACTTGGTGTATGCCGCAATGACCTTCAAATACGTCTTCGACTATCACCATGACGAGATTTACTGGTGTACCGCCGATGTGGGTTGGGTCACTGGCCACTCCTATCTGGTCTATGGCCCCTTGGCCAATGGCGCGACAACATTAATGTTTGAAGGGGTGCCCAACTATCCTGCGGTCAACCGCATGGCGCAGATTGTGGATAAACACCAAGTCAATATTCTGTACACCGCGCCAACGGCTATCCGCGCCCTGATGGCCAAAGGTACAGCCGCCGTAGAAGGCACGTCGCGTCAAAGTCTGCGTCTACTCGGCTCGGTCGGTGAGCCCATTAACCCAGAAGCGTGGGAGTGGTATTCCCGTACCATCGGCGACAACCGTTGTCCGATTGTCGATACTTGGTGGCAAACCGAAACCGGCGGCATCTTGATCACGCCATTGCCGGGGGCAACCGATCTCAAGCCCGGCTCCGCCACTCGTCCGTTTTTCGGCGTGCAACCGGCTATCGTCGATAACATGGGCAATATTCAAGATGGTGAGTGCGAAGGCAATCTGGTGCTGTTAGATGCATGGCCAGGCCAAGCCCGTACCCTGTATGGCGATCATGACCGTTTCGAACAAACCTACTTCTCCACCTTCAAAGGCATGTACTTCACCGGTGACGGTGCGCGCCGTGATGCCGATGGCTATTACTGGATCACTGGACGGGTCGATGACGTACTGAACGTTTCAGGGCACCGTTTGGGGACCGCCGAAATTGAATCGGCACTGGTCTCACATCCAAAAATTGCCGAAGCCGCAGTCGTAGGTGTGCCGCATGACATCAAAGGCCAAGCCATTTACGCCTACATCACCCTGAATGCCGGCGAAAACCCCAGCACAGCTCTGCACGCGGAAGTACGTGATTGGGTACGCAAAGAGATTGGTCCGATTGCCACCCCAGATGTCCTGCATTGGACCGATGGGCTTCCCAAAACCCGCTCCGGCAAAATCATGCGCCGGATCTTGCGCAAAATCGCCGCCGGTGAAACCAGTAATTTGGGGGATACCTCCACACTGGCCGATCCAAGTGTTGTTGAGCGCTTAATCGAACAAAAACAGGCGCTGTACGCCGAAGCACAATAACTGACCAGCCCTGTCGTCGATAGCCTCTGCGCTCGGCAGGGCAATACCCCTACAACAAGAAGAGCAAACACCATGAACGATAACATCTACCAGAAAATTGAAAGCAACCCACGCTTTCAGGAGTTGGTCAGCAAACGGCAACGCTTCGCATGGTTGCTGTCAGCCATCATGCTCGGTTTTTATCTCGGCTTTATTTTACTGATCGCCTTTGAACCGACTTGGCTCGGCGCACCGATCAGTGAAGGATCCAGTATCACTCGCGGGATCCCCATTGGCATGGGCATCATCATCGCCGCGTTCGTATTAACGGGTATTTATGTCAAACGCGCCAATGGCGAATTTGATCAACTGAATCAGGAAATTATCCGTGAGGTGCAATCATGATCCTGCGCCCAATCCTACTGCTGGCCGCGCTCGGTTTACCGACGCTCAGTCAAGCCGCCGATGCCATTACCGGCGACGTACAGCGTCAACCAATCAATGTCTCGGCCATTGTCATGTTCTTGGTGTTCGTTGGCGCAACACTGATGATCACTTACTGGGCCTCGAAACGTAACCGCTCCGCATCTGACTATTACGCCGCAGGCGGCCGGATCACCGGCTTTCAAAACGGGTTAGCCATTGCCGGCGACTACATGTCTGCCGCCTCGTTTCTGGGAATTTCCGCGCTGGTGTACACCTCCGGCTATGATGGCCTGATTTACTCCATCGGCTTTCTGGTTGGCTGGCCGTTGATCCTGTTCCTGATCGCCGAACGTCTGCGTAACTTGGGGAAATACACCTTTGCGGATGTGGCCTCGTACCGCCTCAAGCAAAAAGACGTACGTATTTTGTCGGCCTGTGGCTCTCTGGTTGTTGTGTCGTTATACCTGATTGCCCAAATGGTAGGAGCCGGTAAGCTAATCGAGCTGTTATTCGGTCTGAACTATCACGTCGCCGTGATCTTAGTCGGTGTGTTGATGGTGATGTACGTACTGTTTGGTGGCATGTTGGCGACCACCTGGGTGCAGATCATTAAAGCGGTTATGCTGCTCTCCGGTGCCAGCTTTATGGCCATCATGGTACTCAAACACGTAAACTTCGATTTTGCCTCTTTGTTCAGCGAAGCGATCAAGGTGCATCCAAAGAGCACCGCAATCATGAGCCCAGGCGGTCTGGTCGCCGATCCTATCTCTGCCATCTCACTGGGTCTGGCATTGATGTTTGGTACTGCCGGTTTACCGCATATTCTGATGCGTTTCTTCACCGTCAGTGATGCGAAAGAAGCACGTAAGAGCGTGTTTTATGCCACCGGTTTTATCGGCTACTTCTATATCCTGACCTTTATCATCGGTTTTGGCGCGATTTTGTTGGTCAGCACCAATCCGCAATTTAAAGATGCCACCGGCGCACTGATTGGCGGTAACAACATGGCCGCTATCCATCTGGCTGATGCCGTCGGCGGTAGCTTGTTCCTCGGCTTTATCTCCGCAGTCGCCTTTGCCACGATTCTGGCTGTGGTCGCCGGTCTGACACTGGCCGGCGCCTCTGCGGTTTCCCATGACCTGTATGCCAACGTGCTGCATAAAGGACAAGCGAACGAAGCTGAAGAGATCAAAGTCTCCAAACTGACCACGTTAGTACTGGGCTTAGTCGCCATCGGGCTGGGAATTTTGTTTGAAAAACAAAATATTGCCTTCATGGTCGGTCTGGCATTCTCCATCGCCGCCAGCTGTAACTTCCCAGTACTGTTCCTGTCCATGTACTGGTCAAAACTGACCACCCGCGGTGCTGTAATCGGTGGTTGGGCCGGCTTAATCACCGCCGTCACCTTGATGATCTTAGGCCCAACCGTCTGGGTAAAAGTCCTCGGCCACGCCGAAGCGATTTTCCCGTACGAATATCCAGCACTGTTCTCCATGGCGGTCGCGTTTATCGGGATCTTCTTCTTCTCCATCACCGATAAATCACGCTCGGCACAAGAGGAGCATGCTAAATTCCTGCCCCAGTTTGTGCGCTCACAAACCGGTATTGGCGCAGCGAAAGCCAGCTCGCATTAATCATTTAGCGCAAAACGCTAACATCCCTTATCAAAACCCGCTTCGGCGGGTTTTTTATTTGCCGCTTAAGTTGAGGCTGCAGCTCAAGATGGCTCGTTTTACGTGGGAAAGGGAGGAAAAGCAAAAAACAAATAATGGAAAATGCTGGGAAGGAAGATGAAAATACAAAACCCAAAAACGCAAAAAGCCCATCCGTTAGGATGGGCTCTTCACTTATTTGATGCCTGGCAGTTCCCTACTCTCGCATGG
>NZ_JRKB01000003.1:0-3101 GCF_000800945.1 Plesiomonas sp. ZOR0011 | reverse complement strand
AACACACACCAAGGTCAGTATTCGGGTTTGAGTCGTGCGAAAAACGGCCAAGCCGCAACGATATTTACACAGAACGTGTAGTTCTGCTGACGTTACCTATGTAATGCCAAGCTCGTCGCTTACCGTGACTACGCTATTAGGCCAAATTTAAGAAAGCGGCCCCGCGCACGCCCCCCGCATCACCGTGACGTGCTTTAATGATTTTTGGCAACTTAGCCACATGTAACAGGTGCGCCGGTAAACGCTTTGGCAGTTCTTGGTAAATTAGCTCAAAATTAGACAAACCGCCGCCCAGCACTACCACATGTGGGTCAAGACAGGTGAAGATGTTCGCCAAGCAAATCGCCAACAGCTCCATGAACCGCTCAACGTGCTGCACGGCGCGGCGCTCACCTTGCTCATAGTGAGCAATGATTTCTGGAGCCGACAGTTTTTCTGAGAAATAGTGGTCATACAGCTGCTCAAAACCACGCCCAGACAGGTAGTTGTCAATACAACCGCTGTTTTTACAGCCGCACGGGAAAATCGGCGCATTTTCCATACCGAGCAATTTCAGTGCATCGTACGGCAAACGGGTATGTCCAATTTCACCCGCGATATTGGCACGGCCAGAGTGCACCTTGCCATTGAAAATCAACCCGCCACCAACACCGGTGCCCAAAATCAGCCCCAATACAGACGGCTCACCGCGCAGATCTTCATCCCACGCTTCGGATAATGCAAAGCAGTTGGCATCATTTTCAATTTTTACCGGACGCTGTAAGCGATCTTCCAGATCGCGTTGCAGAGTGTGGCCCATCGCCGCCGGAATATTGGAGGTAAGAAGCTTACCGGTTTCAACATCCGCAATCCCAGGGATCCCAATTCCAACCGTACCTTTGACGCCAAACTCGGCATCAGCATTGTTCACCAGCGTCACAATAGCGTCCAGAAAAGCGGCGTAGCTTTCGGTTGGCGTTGCCACGCGCTCACGCGCAACCCGTACCAAATCTGCATCAAAAGCGCCAAACTCAATTTTGGTGCCGCCGATATCAAAGCCGTAATACATTGCTCCACTCCCTTTTTTACACAGCATTGTATGCGCTGCTGCCGTCCGTGTTTGTTAGCGGTTTACGGCATATCCCCTGAAAAAATGCAACGCATGATCCATTAATAATCAATAGGTTAATTATTGCATAAAATCTGATTATCTTACGTAAGAAACTCACTGCAACATCCAATATCATGCTCTGTTTCGCAATTTATTCCATGCCCTGCGTAGAAGAGAAAGTCAGGGTATGGCATGCCGCACAGGATCTTTGAGAATCTTCAGGACGTTACATTAAATGCTGGTCAAGCACCGCAACTGACAGTAGGATCTAAAAGATAATATTGCAGGAGTCCAACATGAAGTTAAAACGGGTGGCGGAAGCCGTATTACCGACGCCTTGGGGCGATTTTCAGATGATTGGCTTTGAAGAGCTGGCAACCGGCAAAGATCATCTGGCACTGGTTTTCGGTGACATTTCGGGTGATGAGCCAGTTCTGGCCCGTGTGCACTCCGAATGTCTGACGGGCGATGCATTGTTCAGTTTGCGTTGCGATTGTGGTTTTCAGCTGCACGCCGCTCTGACACAAATTGCTGAAGCCGGACGTGGCGTTCTGATTTATCACCGTCAGGAAGGCCGTGGCATTGGTCTGCTGAATAAAGTGCGCGCGTATGCACTGCAAGATCAAGGTGCTGATACGGTAGAAGCCAACCATCAACTCGGCTTCGCTGCTGATGAGCGTGACTTCACGTTGTGCGCCGATATGTTTACCCTGTTGGGTGTACAGCATGTGCGTTTGCTGACCAATAATCCGAAGAAAGTGAATATCCTCACTGAAGCCGGTATTGATATTGTTGAGCGAGTTCCGCTGCTGGTGGGGAAAAACCCGAAAAACGAACACTATCTGGCAACCAAAGCCCTGAAGATGGGTCATATGCTCGATCGCTAATACCGCCTATCCTGCTGCAGGATAATGTTTTATTACTATACGCTATGTTATTTACACTGGCTCTCAGCGAACATAGCGGTTATCCTGCATCGGCAGCAGCACGTTTTGTCAAAATCACCTCAGCGTATCATCGCGTTCTCAACCGTGAACCTGAGATGAGTAGCATTGGCACTATTTGAATACGTAAACCCCTTACGAAATGTCGTCGTGCTGCACCGTTTAACGCTATACACATGCGTTGCTAGGCATCACGAGATATCGATTGTTATAGCTGCATTTTGCCCTTTTCTTTTCGACTTTCAGACACCATCATGCGGGTGTGAGACTAATTTATGACAGCTAAGTTTTTGATACTGTTATTTATTTTTTTCTGTTTTCTGCTGATAGCCAATATAGTGCAACGCAAAAAAAAGAAACAAGACTTGATCCGGAAAATGCGTATGAAACAGCAAATGCGCCAAGATCAACTCAACGAGCAAAAGCGAAAATGGGATCGGATGATGGGGCGTGAAAAGCGCTGATCACGGTAGGATCATTCGTGCATTGCCTTCCGTCACTTTCGTCATAAGCGAAAAGTAATCTCGCAGTGACGGATGATCCACTCGACTATTCTCAAATAAATACTAAGGTGACAGATAGTTATATTTCAACCGAAGCATACCTGACAGCTGATTGTTGTTTGTTATACAGCAATATCCATGCATTAAGAAATCACAATAACTTATCTCGAAGGGAAGTCTCGCAGACAAGCAACCTCCTTGCAGCTATCTTACTTTTCTCTTCTCCATTTGTTCTCTATCCACAGGCTTAGCGATCTTGGCGATAAACGAAAATTTCGCATTTTTACGCGAAAGACACCTTATTAGTCGCGCAGGATATACGAAAAACAAATACAAAAAAGCCCACTGAGTTTTCAGTGGGCTTTAAATGTGGTTGCGGGAGCTGGATTTGAACCAACGACCTTCGGGTTATGAGCCCGACGAGCTACCAAACTGCTCCATCCCGCGCCAAATTCTTTCTTTTTCTTGTCTGTCACCCATCGGTGACGCATAAAACTGGTTGCGGGAGCTGGATTTGAACCAACGACCTTCGGGTTATGAGCCCGACGAGCTACCAAGCTGCTC